>JALHSX010000178.1 GCA_022865445.1 Thermoplasmata archaeon
CGTCACCGTGACAACGTCATCGCCGCTCGAGAAGGTGAAGGAAGGATATTCACCCCACAGCACATAGTCAGTGCCCCCGTAGGTGAATGTCCATGTCCAGTTTGCGATGCCGGAGCTGTCGGTCGAAAGAGATCCGTCGAAGAATACTTCCTGGCCCCCTGCAACCACCTGGTTATCGCCAGCCGATGCGACGGGGATGTCGTTGTCGACCGTCAGGTTCGTCACTTTTGGAGTCCACCATTCATGGGCTGCAAAGTCACGGGCTCTGAACAGGGACACATATGCGCCGCTCGGCAACGTCTCTTCGTACGTGAACGTCAAGCCGACGACACTCGAACTCCCCACGGATCCGCTCTGCCACGACCAGAACCCGCTAGTGACATCGACGATGATCGTCGAGACACCAGGGTCGAACAGTCCAGTCGTATCAGAAGCCTGTGCCCACGGCACCTGCGCATCATACTGGAAAAACGCGAAATCGCCGGTGGACCGCTTGAACCAAGCAGTGCCCGTCATCCAGACACCAGGCATAGATGAGTTGCTGTAGAATCCCCTCAGGGCATCGTAGACGGTGGGCCCCATCGAGATCACGTACGATCCGAAGTAGGTCTGGTTCGTGGCATTCGTGAGCCAGCCGCCAGTGGCCGTCCCCGACCATTGATAGTCTATGGTATAAACGTCACCGACATTGGAGTAAGGCATGCCATTGCCAGGATTGTTCAGCGGGTCGAAGTAGATAGTCGGCATCTGAATCAGGTTGTAGTACGCCTGAGTTCCCACCGTATGATCATAGATAGCGGTGATCAGAGAGAAGAGCTCAGGATCCTGCTCCTGGATTTCGACATGCACCGCAGACGGGCTAATCCAGGATATGTTCTTGGCAGGCGATTGGCCGAATGTGACGTTCGGAGCCCAGGTGTCGGGAGCCAACGAGATCATGAGTTTCATATCGGTCTGACCAGTTGCGTCGAGCACTCCATCTGAATGAGCATAGTTTGAGGCATTCACGACGTACATCATCTCGACCGGTGGAATCCACATCTCGAAGTAGCCTGATGCATCCGTTCTCGTCTGGTTCCGTTCTCCATACTCAGGCGGCGGAAGCCCAAACGACACCGTCGCGCCTTGAATACCGGCCAAGGTCAGGCTATCGTTGACCCAGCCGATGACTCTCGTCGTCTGGGGCAATATCTCGGGAAGCAAAGCTATGTTGTATGAGTTCCCACCCGGCACTGGAGTGGCCTGGCTTGTGTTGTGCCTGTATCCGGAGGCGCCGACATCCACGGTGTAGGTGATCCCCGCAAGAAGGCTAGCGTTGTAGTCGCCGGTTGAATTGGTGATCTTATATTCGCTGTATATTGATGAGTGTATGGACACTTCAGCGCCCGCAATCGGCTGGCCAGTGAATCTGTTAGTGACATTGCCCTTCATCCAGGCATCCAGGGGGACAAGGACGAAGTTGCGCCATATCGAGTCCCCTGGCAGGATATTGATGACAGTCTGGTTCAACCCGTACCCGGTCGCTTGAGCTACGAAGCTCAGATTGGTCCCATTGAAGACGTCGAAGGTGAATTTGCCAAGGCTGTTCGTCACCGAATACGAGATATTGTTCCTGGTCTGATCGAAAACGAACACTTGCGCGTTGGCTATTGGAGCCGAGGAAGAGTCGGTCACGTTCCCGCTCACCGTGGCCGTGAGGGGGAGCAGGCTCGCGTTGATCCGGAGGTTCGCGCCAGGGTTGACGCTTATCTCTGACAGTCTGTATATCCCGTATCCTAGTCTTGAGAACATCATCTCGGATGTGCCGTTGGTCACGTTCATCATGTAGTGGCCGAGGGAGTCTGTGAACGTGTAGTTGGAGTAACCTCTGTTCATGTTCCACGTGTTCGATGACTGGACGCTCACGACTACGTTTTCCAAAGGCAGGTGAGTCACGGAGTCCGTCACGTTGCCGCGAATCACCGCGTCATCGGTGGATACCGGAATTGCGAGTGTGATGTTGAGCCAGTAGGAAGACCCTGAGACGAATGGGTTGGATGTGGAATTCTCTATGAAACCGTATCCAGAGACCCCCATGATGCCCACGCCGCCGCCAGCGGTCCCCGCGATGACATTCACGGAGTACTCTCCCAGGCCGTTAGGTGCAGTAAGGTTCCCATAGTAGGGTGGGCCGCCATCAGTCATGAGGGGATCGTTCGTGTAGCCAATCATCGACCCAGCCGTCACCGGGACGCCCAGCTCATCCTTGACGAGACCGTGTAGATTGACGTCCGCAACGGTCGGGGCAATAGGCGTCATATTGATGTTGGCAAAAGCAGTGGCGCCCGAGACCACGGATACCGTGGAAGAGTTCGAGTAGTATCTTCCCTCGAAAGCCAAAACCATATAGTTCAGGCCGCCGACGACTGTGAGGTTGTAGTGGCCTGAGCCGTCGGTCAAGCCGGACCCGAGAGGGTTCCCGCCGCCTCCCATGTTCAAGATGTAGATCAGCAAGACGCCCGGTATGGGATTGGCGCCGTCGCGGACCGTGCCTTCGATCCAGCCGTCCTGAGGGGCGGCTCCAGCCTTATGTGGCACCAGAACCAACATGCTCGTGACCATCGAAACGCATAGCGCAACCGCCAGCAGCAATTTCGTGCCGCGCCTGAACTCGCTCATCTCAAAATCCTCCTTCATCAAATCCTGCAACGGCTACCCTACAATGGGGGAGTGAGTATGCCGCTACTACGGTATTTTGAAGGGATGAGCTGGCTATATATTGGTGTCGGCCTGGAAGGTTGTGCATCGTAGGTCGACGGATACACTCACACACGTAGGGGTCACTCACAACCAGCTACATCTGGCCCTTCACGAGGAAGGGACTGAGCATCCGTGCGGGTACTGGCGGTCGGCTTACAAACGTCACATGCCCAAGGAGTCGGTCGCGCTCACCCTCGCTGTTCGGGAGCATCTAGATTGTCGGCGACCGCGAGTGAGGTCCTAGATGCCGCCAACTGATGGGACTTCAGCTTCCAAAGCAAAGACGATAGGATGGAGAGAATGGTCGAAGGATGCGTTCGAGGATGCCAAAAAGGGGAGCAAGCTGGTGCTTCTCGATCTGAGCGCGGTGTGGTGTCATTGGTGTCATGTGATGGACTCGACGACCTACTCGGACGCGGAAGTGGTCGCGGCAATCAACGACAATTTCATCCCGGTCAGAGTGGACATCGATCGGAGACCTGACATCTCTGAGAGGTACAACAGAGGAGGGTTCCCAACAACCGCGTTTCTCTCCGACCTAGGGGAATCCGTGTGGGGAGCGACATACATCCCACCTGCGGACATGAAGAGGATTGTCAAGGCGATCCTCGACGCCAAGGCTTCTGGAGAGATCGATTCGGCTCTCGAAAGGGGCAGGCTTCGGTACTTGGACATATCCAAAACCCTACAGAAGAAGAGAACTGCTGATTCGGAGTCCATCACAACCCTCTTCGAAGACATCTTCTCGACGTATGATGTTGAGCATGGTGGCTTCGGAGTGGCCCCAAAGTTTCCCCATCCTGATGTGGTGAACCTTCTTCTTCAACGGTACTCCCACAATCTCGACAACGAACTCGCTGCAGCGGTCACCAACACAATGGACAGGATGACGAACGGCCTCTACGACGAGGTGGAAGGC
>JALHSX010000179.1 GCA_022865445.1 Thermoplasmata archaeon
CATGGCGATCACGGATGCAATCGATACCCTCCTCCGTTCTCCCAACCTCAGCGACAGAGGCGGGAGCTTGCGGAGATGATCTAGATTCATCGCCTCTATCGCCTTCTCGACTTTGTCACGGATTACTTCATCAGGATAGCCCAGGTTCATCGGGCCGAACCTGACTTCATCTTCCACAGACGAGCAGAAGAGCTGATGATCCGGGTTCTGGAATGCATACCCAACTATCCTGGCGAGCGCGGCGACCTTCTGCTCACTCGTTGGTTTGTCCATGACAGCTACCGAGCCGCTGGTCGGTCTGAGGAGCCCGTTCATGTTCTTTGCGAGTGTGGTTTTGCCGGAGCCGTTCCCGCCAACAATCGCGATGTACTCGCCATACCTGATGTCGAGATTGACGTCGCGGATCGCCTCTACTCCACCTTCATAGGTGAACTTCAGCCCCCTTATGGAGACGATCTTCTCCCTCGTCATCGAAGAGGGCGCGCTTGGGATCATTGCCTTCCCCCAGGTTTGAGAGCCAGTACCTCATCGACAATCGCCTTCTCGGCTTCGTTAACATTGAGAAAAGAGAATTTTGATCTCATCAAGCGCGTGTTGAGAAGTGCCGCCACCTCGGCGACTTGCGGGGGGTTGACCCCGATTGCACGCAAGTCCTGAGGATTCCTGAGCATCAATCTTGGTGGTCCGGACCCCAGTATCCTTCCACCCTTCATCAAGACCAGACGGTCCGAAAACGCGGCAGCTTCTTCCGCATCCCTCTCCGCCAAGAGCACCGTCATTCCGTGCTTCTCCTTGAGACTTCTCAGCACGGAGTAAAGCTCGATCCGGCCGATAGGGTCGAGTGCATACGCGGGCTCGTCGAGGACCAGCATCTCCGGCCTCATGGACAAAGCCGCGGCTATCGCGACACGTTGCTTCTCCCCGCCTGAGAGGCTGAACGGGGAGCGGTCGTTGTATCCCTTCATGCCGACGAGCTCGAGGGCCCACTCGACCCTTTCCCTGATCTCATCCCTTGGGACTGCCAGGTTCTCTGGTCCAAACGCCACCTCTTCCTCAACGCTCATGCAGAACAGCTGGCTCTCGGGCTCCTGGAACACCATCCCGACCTTGGTCGTGAAGTCCGCGACTTTGTGCTCCTTGACATCGAACCCGAAGATCCTCACAATTCCCTCGAGATTGCCCTGGATGGCATGTGGGATCAGGCCGTTCGCGAGCATGCAGATGGTGGATTTTCCTGATCCATTCGCACCCAGAATCGTGACGAACTCGCCTTTCTCGATCTCGAGGGAAACGTTGTCCAGAGCCCACGTGCTAGAGCCTTGATACTTGAACCTAACATCCTTGAGATCGAGCGCGCGCAAGAGTCACCTTTCCAGCTGTCGCTCAATCGAACGGTTCTGTATTAAACCTTTGGAGAAATGGCCAGCGCATCACGTACCAGCGGGGCTCAAACGCGATAGTAGAACTCCTTCTTTCCCTTGTGGTCCCTGCGGATTCTGTTGTTCTCGGTTAGCTTGGCAACTGCGGTCTTGAACTGCGCACGCGGGAGCTGGGCGGTCCTCAGAAGATCCTTCGCGGATATCCCGTCCACCGTGACGGCGTAGTAGATCCTGCTTTCTGCATCTTGCTCATCGCTTGCTGGGACGATCTTCAGGGTTTTCCTAACATTCGGGGCCGGAGGTGGAACCAGAACGAATATCTCCTTGGAGCCCCTCTGCGTCCTCACTGCGCAGCCAGCAGATATCAGGCGACCGAGCGCGACTGTGACTTGATCCTCAGAGAGACCGGTTGCCCCTTTGATCTCCGCCATCGTCTTACCTTCTTCATCGAGCTCCGCGAGA
>JALHSX010000180.1 GCA_022865445.1 Thermoplasmata archaeon
CCATTCGTTCACCTCATATGGCAACTGTGCGCTCAGTGCGCTCCATTATGCAATCGACTATGTCCGCGTATCCGACGGCCTTTCCGACCTTGAGGTCCGACGGGGAGAAGCCTCTCGCCTCAACGTCCTCAAGGGACACGCAGACTTCGTGCGCGGCCTTCCCCAGTCTGTCAGCGGCTGATCCTATGATCGCTTGGTATACACCATCCTCCAGCAATATCGCGCTCGCATCCTGCCTGTCAGCAAGCCTGGAGACCATGTGCGTCGGGTCCTGTTCCTGCGGCGACTTCAGGATGATGAACGCCGTTTTCGGCATGATATCGCTCAACCGATGAACAATGTGGTCTTCGATTCAGAGGCCAACTTCAGGAACGCAGCGGCTCCCAACACCTTCACGCCAGGCAACAGATCGCTCTCTTTGATGCCCATCAGGCCCATCGTTGTGCTGCACGCGTAGAAGTTGATGCCCAGCTCCTTGGCCTGCTGCATCATCTCCTGGTAGTTGCCGACCCCAACGGCCTTCATCTTCTTCACGAACATGCCGGTGAAAAAGCGCCACATTCCAGGCAGCTTCGGCTTCAATCCTTTCGCAGTCACCAGCTTCGTCCCGAAGAACGTGTAGAACACATGGACCTCAGTGCCCATCGCGGCTGCTGTCGTTCCCATGAGCAAAGGCATCATTGCCTTGTCGAATGTCCCTTCGCTAACAACCATACACATTTTCTCTGTCATGTTTTTCCAATCTCCTTCTGATGAATCGTTCACTTCATTTTGATGTAGAACTTCAGGAGCTTGCCCTCAGCTTCTGTGCCCACAAGCTGGTGTCCCGTTCGCGAGCACCAAGCTGGAACGTCTTCCTTCGCTCCGACGTCGTCGGCCAGGAGCTCCAGGATCTGGCCCGACTTCATTTCCTTGACTTTCTTCGCCAGTTGCACTATCGGCATTGGGCACATCAGTCCTCTTGCATCGAGCGTTGCGTTCTTGTCCAAGAGAATCTCTCCCACGGTATTGACAATACCGCGCATAGGCGATTCCATATCCGCTAGATAAAGTTTTTCACGTCGCGCCCTTGTTTGCCATACTGGCTGACGCGTCCGTCAAAACGGTTAAGTATAGAATTGGCAATAGCGTGCAATATGGTCGAGCCGCAGAAGATCCTGTCCGGAGATGCCTCGTGTCGTGACATCGTGAAGTGTCTCTACCGGCTTACGGACTTCGAACTCGCGATATACAAGAAACTCGTCAAGCAAGGACCGCTGAAGGCTGACGACCTCGCGCCTGTTTTGAAGAAGGACAGAAGCACGGTCTATCGCGCGCTTCAGAAGCTCGTTGCTTCTGGCCTTGCGTTCAGAGACACGAAAACGATCGATAGAGGTGGATACTATCACGTGTATGCTGCGGTGTCGCCCGAGACGCTCAAGGTCAAACTCCACAAGTGCGCTGATGACTGGTTCGAGAACATGAACAGCGCTATCGATGATTTCGACCTTGCCTGATTCGCGATTCATTCTGGTCGAAGCTTCGCGCGCTCTGCCTAAGGCTTATATGCCGACAAAAGATTAGGTTCTCGATGTCAGCTGGGTTCAAGGGGATGGACGTCGTCTCCATCCGTGATTTTTCTAGGGAGCAGATCGAGCATGTCTTGAAGCTCGCCGAGAAGATGGTGCCTATCGCTAGAGGCGAGGAAAGGAGCGTGCTCTTGGAGGGGCACGTCTTGGGGTCGTTGTTCTACGAGCCGTCCACGAGGACGAGGCTGTCCTTCGACGCGGCTATGACTCGTCTGGGCGGAAGAGTCCTCGGATTCGACCAGCCGACTGGAGCATCCGTCGCGAAGGGAGAGACCCTCGCAGACACGATCCGCATGGTCGACTCCTACTGCGATGTGATCGTCTTGAGGCACCCACAGGAGGGTGCGGCCAGGTTGGCTGCGCACTTCGCGAACAAACCAGTGCTCAATGCCGGCGACGG
>JALHSX010000181.1 GCA_022865445.1 Thermoplasmata archaeon
AGATACCGTGCCCTGTCCGGAGGGAGGATATGGACTGGGGGCCAACTGTGTTTCATCAAATGAAGGTTCAACAGCAGTCGGCCTACGCGCCCATTCCCATCGCTGAACGGATGAATGGATTCGAACCGATGATGGAGCCAAGCTCCGAGTGCGATTGTGTCCTCACCCTCGATGTCCCTCTTCTCGTATTCGTGGAGCATCTTCTCCGTCTCATCGATTACTCTCTCCATGCGAGGTGGGGCGTGTTTGGACCCGCTTATCTTGGCATTGATACGCCTCCAGCTACCCGCATCGGTCTTCACCCCCTTGAAAACAGACTCGTGCAGTTCGAGGATCGTTCCGAGGTCGATGGGATGAGATCTGCGTCTGACTAGATCGCGGAAGACTCTTTCGTGCTGGAGGGTTTCAAGGATGTCCTTGACAGGTCTGCCGCCGACGCTTCGCTCCTCCAGGAGAAGTTGCTTGACCTCGTGCCAAGTCAGTGTGTTCCCTTCGATGGCATTGGTGCCCCACGTGTTCAGAGCGCTCGTCCGTTTCCAGACGCTTTCTGGAAGGTCTTCTAGAGGTGTACGAGTGATTAGGATGTCCCGGAGCGAGTTGAGTATGCTTTCGCGCATTGCACAGTATCAAAGCATATAAGATATATAAAGAGATATGCGTTATATGGAAATTCGCGCTATAAGCATAGTAACACGAACTGAGCCAGCGGCCTGATCGGTCCCCTTGCGCCAGCCAGAAATGTCATCCTTGGAGGTTCAGAAGAGCACTTCTTTGCTCATCACGACTTTGTTATTCCTCGTGGGGACGCCTTCCTCCTCCACGCGCTTTCTCCTTCCATTGGCCGCACTCCTCTCTCCTCCAAAACCCCCATCAGATTTGACGACGCGCCAACAGGGTACTATCGGATACAACGGGTTGTTGTGCAGCGCATTGGCCACTGCTCTGGTGGCCTTCGGTTTCCCGATCATCCTGGCGATCCCATGATATGTGCAGACCTTCCCCTTCGGTATCTTGAATGTAGCAGCATAGACCGCCGTCTCGAAGTCAGAGTGATTGCTCAGATACCGGACGATGTCCTCTACTGTCTTGATGTCTTCCTTTCGCACGTATCTCACCGCCGTCCTTCCCATGTCCACATCTAGGTGCCTATTGAGACTTGAAGCAATCCCGGTGGAATATACCCTCATGGAGGATGGGTGAAAGTGATCGTGAAGAATCGGGCTCGCACTGCCGATCTCCTCAGTCCACCCATGCTGAGGAACATGACCGTCGAGCGGATCCGGAGCAGAATTCTCCGTTCAGCGTTCCTTCCAAGACATCAGCCTGCTCGAAAGAACGAAGAACACTGCGCCGACGACAAGCACGACCGCAAGGTTCGCCAAAGCCCCTCCAGTGTTGCCGTAGACCATCGTGTCTCTCAGGCCATTGTTGAAATAGGTGAGCGGCAACGCAGTGGCCACGACTTGCAGGAAGTGAGGCATCATGTCGAGCGGAAAGAAGGAGCCCGACAAGAACATCATGGGGAAACCGATGGCATTGGCAACTGCAACTCCCGACTCGGGGTCCTTTATGGCAACGCCCAAGAGCATTCCAAGAGAGACGAAGAGGAATGCGCCGGCAGGGATCATCGCCAGAGCGAGCAGTGTGATCGTCGAGTGCGTTCCAAATGCGGCGCTCGCCACGGCGAAGGTTGTCAGGAGAGACAGTATCAGTATGATCGAGAAGAAAACGAACTTCGATATCAGCCATTCGTGCTTTCTCAGTTTAGTTGTGGCGAGCAGTTTGAAGAATCCCCGCTGTCTGTACTCCGCGCATATCGAGGTCATGCTGAACAGCGAATTCGTCATCACAGTTATGCCCACGACGCCGGGCAAGAAGTAGTCGAGGAACTTGTAGCCCTCCTTCAGGTCCTGTGGAGGGCCTAGCGCGACCAGCGGCAACGTCCGCGAGAGGTTGTAGTTGAAGGTCACGCTCGCGGCTTGCACAGCCGCGATCGCGGTCCCGAAGGTGGATTGCGACTTGTCGCCGTAGACTGTGACGAGGACCGGTCCTGAGTAATTGGGGCCTAAACCATCCACAATCTTCGAGCCGAAATTGACAGGTATC
>JALHSX010000182.1 GCA_022865445.1 Thermoplasmata archaeon
CACAAAGACGATGTGAAACCGGTAGCGGCTCCAGCCGCGCCGGCAGCGGTCGCTCCACAGCCCGGGGCATCGGAGCAGGCCCCACCCGCACCCGCGGGCCCTGCGCCTCAACCACAGATGACTTTCCTCGAGAGACTCCGGAAGATAGAGGGGCTGGACCAGACGGTTGCACTTGCCGTCTACGATGCCGGATACGTATCTGGCCAGACATTGATGAACGCCGCAGTCGGCGACCTCATGAAGGTCAAGGGAGTCTCGGAATCGATTGCGACAATGCTGATCGAGCACTTCATCAGCGAGCCCAGCCCTGGCGCGAGGCAGGTGCGCGCGGAGATTAAGCCGGCGCCCTCCGTGACCGAGCTGGAGAGGTCGTTCTCATATCTGGTCGAGGAGGACAAGCCAGAAGCGTCGTACACCTTGTTCCTGAACGCCTTGAGCAAGGGCATGAAGGGATACTGCATCACTAGGAACTACCCCGCGAAGATCAAGAGCAAGTTCGACCTGAAGGATACGCCGGTCATTTGGCTGTCAAACGTCGGCCGGGAGAACGCCATCAGGCCGAAGGACCTCGAGAAGCTGAGCGTGTCCCTCGAGCAGTTCCTCTCCCAGCCGGGCGGTGGAATAGTGCTCCTCGACGGGCTGGAGTACCTCATCACGAACAACAACTTCATCACCGTCCTGAGGCTGATCCAATCTCTCAGGGACCAGGTCGCGATCAACCAGTCCATACTCCTGATGGCAGTCAACAGATCCACGCTCGAGAGCCATCAGCTCAACCTCCTGGAGAGAGAGGTCGACTATACAATCACCGGCTGAGCTCTCGGCTATTCGTCAGATGAGCCTGCACACTATCTGCTGCAGACCAGGGACCGTGGGATATTTCGCGACATCCTCGGGAGCGACCCATTCGAAAGACTGGTGCTCCCAATCGATACTGATGTTCCGGTCCTTCACGTCGAAAAGAAAAGGATGTACACACCATACAGTGTCCCCGTCCCTGAACCGCTCGGGGTCGACCCTCTTCACGAGTCTGGCCTTGCTCTTCCCTATCTCTTCTTCGATCTCGCGACGAGCTGCGGTCTGGTCGGCCTCGCCATGCTCGATGTAACCCGAAACGCCGGCCCACTGACCCCGGTATGACCCGACTTTGTCGCTTCTCCGCAAGAGGAGTATCCTTCCTTTGTTCCTGAGAATGCTGGTGACAACATGTTTCTCGGTGACGTTCGCGATCTCAAGGGACCCGTGGTCCGCATCGACCATGAGGTCGTCCCCCGTTCGCAGCAGACCGACGTCCACACCGTCGACCATCGGTATCTCCGAGATTATCGCCCCCGTGGCGACGATCGGCTCTGCGGAGCCGTTGACTATCGCGGACGGAGCCAAATGGTTGAGCTTCAGCTGGTACATCGCATATGACCCGACAGTGCTGCCCTTGCCGTATGGGAAGCAGAACACCTTGTCGGAGATGCACAGACCCTTTGACTCGCACTCAGGATCTAGGATCTTGGATGTGGCAGGGTCGACACCGCCCAGAAACGAGAAAGGCGAGGCGCACACTACTGACTTGCCCGAGGCCTTCCCGCCCCTGACCTTCCTCGCCTTCACTATCGTGATATCGCCTCCAGCAGAGCCCTATTGGTCCTGAAGGATGTGCGCTGCTTGCCCAAGGTCGGCAGGTAGACCATGGCCTTCCCGGAGTCGGACGCCGTCCGCTTGTACATCTTCTCGATCGGCGCAACCACCATACAAGTATCGCACAGGACTTTGCCGAATCTCTTCAGCACTGCGATTTCGTTCGGGCACTTGGCGAATACGGTCCTGGAAGTGCAGAACCAGACATCGGAGTCCTTCCTTGGTCTCCTGTTCTTGAGGAACTTCGCCATCCGTTTGAGCTCCGCTGCGGAGCAATGAGGGCATCCGATGGCGACGAGGTCCCACTGGTCATCGCCCTTCAGGCTCTCCGCGCACGCGACGAGTTCGGTCTTGGGCAACGACATGCTCTCTTCGACGGATGATGTGTCGATCCCCGTCTTCTTCCCCTTCTGAGCGTGGACGTACATCGATACGGCGCCGGTGGCAGCCAGCGCTGCTCCAAACGCCTTGTGCTCGTCAGGCGTGAGAGACGGGCCGCTGATGAGCGGAACTCTCTTGCCTGCAATCTTCCCAACGACATATCCTGCAAGAGGTACTAGCCCTTCGGGTATCTCCTCGATTTCAATCCGGATCCGCGGCGTGCGGTTCTCTGGCAGATGCAGACCGTACTCTGCAGTCTTGCCTATGATTGCAGCGGCCAAGGCGGAAGGCCCTCCTTCACGGTTGGTCATGGCACCCAGGTAGGAGTTCGCAAAGACTGTCGCGGACGATTCCGCCCATGCGATATGTTGCCCCCTCCTCGGTCGGTTGCCTGCAAGATATGGAGTGCAAGAATAGAGTGGGTCAATCCCGAGCGATCTGTATGCGGACACGATCCGAGCCTGCTTGGAATGAAATTCTTCGTCGACCCCCATCGACCTCCATCGCTTCATGTCCAGACCTAGCGGGTTCAATGACGCCGTTACTGTCGCCTTGGCTTCTGTTGAGAAGTCTTCCAGGAAAAGGATCCCTGCATCTCCAATCGTCTTGAAAGAAGCCCCGGAGACCTGTGCGGATGCAATCGGTATCAGCCTTCTCGCACCGTAGATGTCGCCAAGCGCCACAAGGAGTTCGATGGCCTTCTGCCGCCCATGACCCTCCTCGCCGGCAAGTATGCGCTCCTCCTGAGCAGTGAGATGCATCGCCAGTGAGATTACTGGTCCGATATAATAGGATGATGGAGATTGGGAGCGGGCCTGTCGGGAGTTTCGGGGAGGCCAGACGACCATCCCATTCGAACCCGAGTTTGAGACTTTCTCCAGCGCCCGAACGGCGCACCGGAGGCCTCAGTGATATCCAAGCTACACTACAGGCCCGGTCCGTCGAAAAGCCTCGTCCGTATATCTATGTTGCTCAGCGCGCACAATGCCTTCAGACAGTCATTCCGAGGAGGACGAGGCCTCCAAGGACGATCGCCAGGGCTGGCATGTGGATTCGGTTAAGTCTCTCCCGAAGGAAGACCACCGCCAAGACGACTGTGATCAATGGGTACGCGCTCGAGATCGGGACGACGAGAGAGGCGTTTCCGCCGCCGAGGGCGAATGAATATGCGTAGGCGCCAGTCACGTTGAGCGCAAGGCCGATAGCACCAAACAGCCAGATCTTCGGCGGCGGGCTGGTGCTCTGCGGACCAATCGGACGCACACGCCTAAGCCAGCTGTATAGGACAGGCGCTGTCAGCGCAGAGAGTATGTAGAACGCGAAGATGTTGCCTGCGCCGATCCTGTCGATGGCCATCTTCGACGTGAGGCTCCACATCCCCCAGAGAGCGAAAGCCATGAGGGCGAACATGAGCGACCTCTTGTTCAGAGAGTGCCTAGTGCCAGGCTCTGGCTCGTAGGACAGCGCGATCACACCTCCGATGACGGCAATCACCCCGAATGCTTGAGTGCCGGTGAGCGATTCCGAGAGAACGACGATCGCACCTATGACCGTCAGTACTGGATAGGCTGCTGATATCGTGCCGGCAATCGCCACCTGCCCCTCCATTATCGACTCGAAGAAACAGAGGTAGCCGCAGATGCCTATCAGGCATGACAACGCGGCCAGAACACCATCGGCCAGCGAGATCGAGACGTCCTGCCTCCAGAATAGGAAACCGATTGTGTACATCACACCTTCGACGGAGGCAATGAGAATCGCCACCCTGGCGACGCCGAGTCGAGGAGTGCTCAG
>JALHSX010000183.1 GCA_022865445.1 Thermoplasmata archaeon
CGACGTCCACGATCACGAACGGCAGCTCCTTCTGCGCCGATGTCGTCAGCTCCTCGAAGCTGACCCTCCTCTTCACGTGCAGTATCTCCGCCCTTCTCTCCGCTTCCTTCCCGATGTAGACCCGCTGCCCTATGGTCATTTGGGCATTGGGCTTCGGAACGAGCTCAAAGAGCTTGAACTCGTTCTCTCCCAGGGCGTACGCCAGAGGCTCTCTCCTGAAGGTCCTCTCGCCTGGAAGTCCCTGGGGTAAGTAGTCAAGAAGGTGCGCAAAATCTTCCAAGGTATCACGCCCTAGTGGTACTTCTCCACGGTCTTGAGGATCTGTTCGATGTGCTTCTTCTCCAAAATGGATCGTTCCTTGGCGAAGAGTATGCGAACGTCATCGGTGTTGATAGGTAGGATGTCCACTATCTTTGTTGCGATGAAATCCGAGATGAACCCGAGGTCCTTGAGCTCCTTGCGGAGCGTCTTTGCATCTTCGGGAGAGAGCTTCTTCATCCTGTTGGCGTGGTCCTTCGCGAGCTTCTGCTCGTTCGTTGGCTCCCGCGCCTTGCTCTCCGCATCCAGCATGTGCTCGACCTCGCTGAGAGTGATGAAACGATCATCGGGCATGTAAAACACCGCCTAATTTGATTTTCTCAAGTGCTGGGGGATGGCTACGACAGTCTTTATCTTGTCTCCGTCCCGGACTTCCAGCACGAAGGCCCTTCCCCTGCTCTCTACGACCGTGCCGGTCTTACCATGGAACCGAATGTCCGGTGCACCGTGATGCACACTAGGGTCGATGACGATGTTGACCTTCTCACCAGCTTCGAAGTGTTGAAACTCACGAGTGATCGGTGATAGCCCCCGCTCCCTGGGGCGTTTCTTCATTATGCTCCTCGATTTGTTCCTGCTGCCATGCGACGCCTTTACCATGTTCATTCCTCGCTAGTGTCATCGTTCACTTCGATCACGTCAAGGGACCTTACCTCGCACGGTGCCCCGAGAGCTTCGGACAGGTTCGGTCTCGTCCGTCCGTTATCACCGTGGACGAACTCCTTTACGTAGGTCCCTGCCTCGGTCCTTAGGACGAGAGTGAAGGAGCCCTCACCGATTTCTTCCAGATGAAGATCGACGATCTCCCGCTCCCTCGCCAAGTCAGCTCTTCTGTGGGACACCCTAACGGGGGTCTGCTGCGTGATACGAGTGCGTTTGAATGATTGAAGTACCTCATTAAGCTTTGCCTCATCAACTATGCCATGGACGGTGACAACGACCCTGTACGTCTTGTTCGGACTGGCGGTCTTTGTCTTCCTCACTTCCTCCCTGGACGAGGGTCGAAGTCCGATGACCTCGATCCGGTCCTTTCCGCTCTCGTTGATGAGGTTCTCGAGCGATCCGAGGTCCAGGTTGCGCTTCTTCGGTTCTCGTATCTCGATGACGAAGGGTCTGCCGTTCCCGAGCATCCTGGCGTCGATGTCCTCCCTCCCCCTCCCATGGAAGAAGTGGTCGGTGCCCTCCGCCACCGCTTGGATGGGGTCGCCGACGATCTCCTGCACGCTGGTCTGGTACATCTTGCCGGTGAAGCTGCATCGTTCGCAACCCTTCCCCATGCACGTCCTGCAAGGCCATCTGGTCTGCGGGATGTCTCTGACGAGCTTCCTGTAGCGACCGTAGATGAATAGCGGTGACACATCGAGGTCCACCTGCGCGAAGCGCGTGTCGACCTACGCCACGACGTCTGGGGTGTCGAACTCGACCGGCTTCTCCGTCTTAGCTTCGACGATCTTGCCGATCTCCCGGTTCAGCTCCGCCTTGATGGGTTCGGCGGTATCCTGGCCCACCTCGCTCCAGAGCCTCTCCTCCTTCTCCTGGATCTCCGGGTCCACTCTGGTCCCTATCAAGAAGTTGTTGTGCTCGATCTTAGAAAGC
>JALHSX010000184.1 GCA_022865445.1 Thermoplasmata archaeon
GTCCGGGTCCTTCTTTGGATCTCCCATCTTGCTCTCATCGTACGCTTTCAGGTAGCCCCGTTCCGACTCATGTTCGGTCGCCCAGTCGAAGAAGCCAACGATGGATACTCCCGCAGCCCACATCTCTGGGTATTTGGTCAGGGCGAGCATGCACGTGAAACCGCTGTAGCTCGCGCCCCAGTATCCCAGGCGATCCTTGTCTGCATATCCTTGGTCCAGGAGATACTTACCGGCCCACACAGTATCCTTGTAGTCTCCCCCTCCGAGGTCCTGGTCGTGGAGATGTAGGAACCTGCGGCCGTAACCGATCGACCCTCTGTAGTTCGGTTTCATGACAGTGAAGCCCTTGTCGATCAGCAAGGTTGTCAGTTGGTCCCAGAAGTCAGTGTCCATCATCTCCGGGCCCCCGTGCGGATACACGATGGCAGCTTTGCGGGACCTGTCCTTCGGCACGAGTAGCTGGGCTGCTATGCTCTGTCCGTCGAAGGACTTGTACCTGATGAGCCAGGGACGCACCAGAGCGTCGAGTTTCAATTGCTTCTTCATGAACTTCGTGAGCCTCTTTGGCACGAGATTTCTCGCCACGAACACCTCTTCTGGTCGAGAATGGGATCCGTTCACGAAAACGACGCCGCTTCCGTCCGGAAGCCAGTGAAGTGCTCTCGATGTGCCATCTGGAGGTGAGACGATTCTCGGCTCTCCCTTGGATTTGATCTTCACGACCACATTGGGGTCATTTGCCTCAAGATAGGCGATCTGCGTTCCATCGTGCGACCACTGTGGCTGCTGCTTGTCGTTCTTCGATTTTACCAGCCATCGCGCTTTCTTGTTCGACAGATCCAATTGTCCTATGTCCGACCAGTCGTTCTCGTTCGATAGGAACAGGAAGCCCTTTCCGTCCGGAGACCACGGCGCGTGCCCTCGGAAATCGCCCGCCAGACTGTACTCGACGTTCCTCTTCTGAAGCAGCTTCTTCGTTCCTGGCTTGTGCAAACCGACAATGGAGATGTAGTCCTCGTCTCCCACTCCTGTCAGATAGATTATCTTCTTCCCATCCGGAGACCACGCGAATTGCCTCACAGGCAATGGCTCGTCGGTCAGCCTCTTCATCTTGTCTCCATTCGAGCTGACGACGTATAGGTTGTCCAGATCTTTGACGCGGTTCGAGATGAAAGCGATCGATCCCCCGTCCGGCGAGAATTGTGGGTCGTAGTTGTCCTCGACGCCGTCCGTGACCTTCTTCGATCCTCGGCCATCTGCCCCGACCACGACTATGTCGTGGTTCTCGTTCCCCTCGAAGTCTTCGTGATACGCGATTCGTTTGCCGTCCGGAGAGAACGTCGGGCTCATCAGAGACTGCTGGCTGCTCTTGAACTTCTTCAGATTCCCGTTTATCAGGTTGAGGGTCGCCAACTCCCAATTGAATCCGTTGTTGACAGAACATACGGCCTTTCGCCCATCCGGATGGATGTCCAGGTTCTGGATGTCAGTAGCTGAGAACAGTGCTGCAATATCAGTGTCTTTCACGCATTCCCCTCTGTCACCCGATATCCTCGAACGATTTCATTCTTTTGACCGATCGGTTCTGGAGCAATTCGGGTGAGGAAGAC
>JALHSX010000185.1 GCA_022865445.1 Thermoplasmata archaeon
ACAACTATCGTGAACAGGAGGCCGACCAACGTAAGTGGACTGATCTTAGGCGCGAACACTCGATCGTACCATTCCCTTCCCTTCCGCCTCGACAAGAAGTACCAGCTCGCGACGCCCGCGACGAACGGGATCCCGAGGAATATCAGCACGTTCTTGGCGATGTCTGCGATTGTGATGTCAACGACGGCGGCTTCCGCCGATGGCGCGATGACAGGCGTCATCACGGTGATGAAGAAGAACGCCAGGATCGAGTACATGAATATCTGGAACACGGAGTTGAGAGCGACGAGCACAGCGCAGTATTCGCAGTCCCCATGGGCCAGCATATTCCAGACAAGCACCATAGCGATGCATCTGGCCAGACCGATGAGAATCAACCCGTTCCTGAAGGATGTCGATGTCTCGTCAGTTCCGGGAAATGCCAGCTAGGCAAGACAGAACATCAAGACCGGACCTATCGCCCAGTTGAGGATGAGCGATGTGCTCAGCATCTTCTTCGCGCCGCGCAACTTCCCCAATTCGTCATAATGCACCTTCGCCAGAGGCGGATACATCATGACGAGGAGGCCGACCGCGATCGGCAGGGATACGTTGAACACCTTGACAGAGTCGAGGACGTCCGCGAGCTCGGGGAAGACATACCCAAGCCCGAGCCCCACGCCCATCGCAACGAATATCCAGATGGTCAGGAACTCGTCCAGGAATGACAATCCCTTCCTGGGCGAATCACGAGTCTGAGGCGCAGCGCATTCAGAGGACATGGTATCATTCAGTGAGCAGACCGTATTTCTTTCGCAGGCTCTTCATAGTATCTCTGAGCTCGAGCAGGGATGGAAATGATATCGCTCCCTCCTGGCACGAGCCCTTGCACCCAGTGCAGCTCACGACGCATCTGTACGGATTGGTCACGTAGGGCTTCTCATCAAATGTGTACACGCCTCTCTTGCAGAATTTGAAGCAGGGGCCGCAATTCGTGCAAAGCTCGTAGTCGACCTTCGGAAACCAATGGATCTCCTCCCGCGGAATCCCGTGGTATTTCTCTTCCAGCTGCCCGAGCTTCTTCGCCCTGATCTGCTTGAACTCCGCCCACACTGCATCCAGATAATCCTTCTCGACCGACTCGGGCACGTAGTTCTGGACCTTGAGTTCCTTGAGAATGACATCTCGCTGGATCTTGTCTGTGTCCTCAAGATGCTCCAGCCCTTTGGCCATGATCTCGTCGAAGCCCGCGATCCCGACCTCCTGGGAGCCGATCTTCAGGCGCTTTGTGTTCGGCTTTCCAGGACAACAAGGACCGCACATGATGACCACTTCAGGACCGGCTATTCTCTGACGCTGTATTTCTCTCTGAACTTCTTCAGACTTTCCCTCAACTCTGCGGCGGAAGGGAACGAGATGGCCTGCTCGGGGCAGAAGCTTCGGCAACTGGACCGGCTGACAATGCAGTTGAGCGGCCTTACCACATGCGACTTGCCCTCGGCGAAGAAGAAGACACCCTGCGCGCAGAACTCGACGCATGAAGTGCACCCCGAGCATTTGCTTGGGTCCACCTTGGGGAACCATGGTATCTCCTCTCGCGGAATCCCCATGTAGCTCTCCTCGCGCTCCTCCCTCCTGTGCTGCCTGAATTTCTTGTACTCGGCCCACACGGCGCGCATGTACTCTCCTTGGACCGAATCGGGAACGTAGTTCCTGGCCTTGAACTCGGCCAGGAGCACCTCTTTCTGCTTGTCGTCCGAATCGTCGATGTGCTGAAGGCCTTTCTCGATCACATCGGGCAGGCCGGAGATTCCGACTTCCTGCCCTCCAACCTTCAAAGAGGTGCTCGGTGGTCTCCTGTAGCAGCCGCTGCCTTCAATCAGGTTACTATCACCCCGGGATCTTTCCGACGCCTACGAAGTCTATGAACGAAGAAGAAAGGACAATGATTGTGTGCTGAGAAGTGCACCGCAGATCCCATGAAACCCGAAAGCGACGCGAAGATCCCCCTCCGTGACCGAAAGACTGCGTGAGCTTTTGTGGCTTTCGGCGTCCGATTGCGTCGTCGGACGATTTCCACGAATGACAATCCAGCAAAACTACATACTACATGAGCCATCCAGAGAATGACGTTTCGGGATGCGCAGAGTCGTGCCTGGACCGCGAATGCTCAATAAGGAGAAACGCAGGCGCTCACGGCCGCTCCCGGACATGCTGGCTGAGAGATGAAAGCCATGAAACTCGAGAGCAAACTGGCAGAAAGGGTGGTTTCGAAGAAGGCTTCGAGGAATCTTCGGAAGACCTATGCGAGCCTCGTGGGTATCGTCTTCATAGTCCTGACGCTGACCTCCAGCACAACGGCCGTCCCGCAATCAGTCATCCACGTCGGTACCAATGACTCGGTGGCCAAATACCTCGGGCCTTTTGAGGGCAAGTCCAACGTGATTATGGTCGGCGTGTCATCCATTGACGATTGGGTCTGCATCAAGGTGCCATTCAAGGGCAAGATCTCGGACCTCAAGTCGATATCCTTCTCCGAGTTCGTCGCCCTGACAGGTGATGCTCAACTGGAGCCCTATGTGGTGCTGAAATTGCCGGAGGGCAAGAGCCTGGTCTGCCACCCAGAGAGTTCGTACTCGGGCGGGGCGTGGAGCCTCCAGACTTTCACATGGCAGTCGCGCGATGCCGTGACCCAGGGGAAATGGGTCGTGGCGCCTGTGAAAACGGAATCAATGCTCGCACCGCTGACAATGTGGATGACCATGATTGGGGACAGGAGTGTAATCAGTGTCTCGATCTATGTCGGCGGCTGGGACATCTCCGGACAGTACCAGTGCTATCTAGGCGACTTCTCGATCAACGGGGTCATGATCGATTTTGCCAATATGGCGCGGAAGTCATGAACGACGCAGGAGTGGCCGATCCAGCTCCAGTCAACGTCTACTCCCAAGCGCTCGCAGTCGTTCGATGCCCTGCTTGAACCCTCGTCCGTTCTGTTCATGGCCTTTCCATATCTCAACGAGAACGGGCATTTTCACATCGCGAAGGAACGAGAAGTCTATCTCACCTTCGCCGATCTCTAGACCTTCTCTGTCGGGTGCCTTCGCGTCCGAGACGTGAAGATGATGTGTCTTACTTCCAAACGCTGCCAGGAATTCAGAGCAGTATGAAGAATCTCCGCTAGGCCTGGAGAGATATCCGTGGCATACATCGAGCGTGAACCCCTCGACCATCCGTTCGAACCTCTTCATGTCGTCTATGGAAACGCATATGCTGGAAATCATCCGCTCGGATTTCCTGTGCCAATAGAACCACGGCATGTTCTCAAGCAACAGCCTTGAGGGACCAAGTTCCGAAAGGGACCTTTCCAAGGAGGACAAAGACTTCTCGCGGTCGAAGATTCGATTGCGGATCCCGCCCGGATGGATGACAACCTGTAGGTTCCCTAGAGAGGTTGCCAAATCCCTAGCGAATGTGACGATCTCCATGCTCCTATTCCTCAAATCCTCATCCTCAGCAGAGAGATCGAGAAGCACAAGGCGGCCTTTGTATGTGATGAACTCCGGCACATGGACGAACCTGACCGAAGGTTTGGCCTGGCGAAGCACTTCTTCTGCAAGGTCTGGAACGACACTCTCTTCGTCTCCGTCGAAAAGCAGGAGCTCGGTGAAATCCGCTCCCGGGATAGAGATGGTCATGATATCCTTCAGACTGACCATGTACCCGAGCTCCATAACCATTGTGCTCCTGCCAGGCTATGTCGCGCCCGAGGAAAAAAACTTCGCATCGCACGATCCATAGCGAAAACGATTAATAGCATTTCACTCGGTTGGGTTGAACACAATGGCAGAACATGTCATAGAAGTCAAGGACCTCGTCAAGAAGTACAACGGGAGGAAGGCCGTGCTCGACGGAGTCTCGTTTTCGGTCGACAAGAGCGAGTTCGTCATGATTTATGGCAAGTCTGGTTGCGGAAAAACGACCTTGCTCAACATACTGGGCGGTCTGGACAGGCCAACTTCAGGATCCGTCGTCATAGACGGCGAGAGCATATCGACTCTCTCCGAGGACGAACTCGCGAAGATGAGACTCGAGAAGATAGGGTTCGTATTCCAGGATTTCAACCTGCTCATGGACCTGACCGTGAGAGAGAACATCGTTCTCCCGTTGAGGTTCTCCGGAAAGGAGGACGGTGGACGAATAGACACGATGATGGAGAAGTTCGACATCAAGCCTCTCGCGAACGAGA
>JALHSX010000186.1 GCA_022865445.1 Thermoplasmata archaeon
AGCGCCGCTCAGTATCAACCCTGAGCAAACCCCGAGCTTTAGACCGGGGATAGTCGAAGGGTTGACTTGACCCATTTGGCGGCGTACCCTCGGCCTGAGCTCGGGTCGAAGGCAAGCCGCTGCCTTCAGGGCGGGGTAAAAAGCGCCGCTCAGGATCACCTCTGAGCTCCTTGGCCGGAGCGGCTCGACTGAGCTCGCTGAAGTCTCGGGTCGAAGGGGTGCCCTTGCATCTTGTCCTGAGCGTAGCCGAAGGATTATGCCGGGGAGCTGAAGGTTGACTTCCCAGGAAGCCTGTCCTATACTTTGATTGATTAAAGATTGTGAGACGTCGCGGGGAGCTGGGACAAGCCCAGCTGAGAGGGTGAGCTGAATTGTCGCCGACCCGCTGAACCTGATCTGGATAATGCCAGCGGAGGGACCGACTGTTGGATTTGAAAGTGCCGACCCTTCGAGGCCGGCATTTTTTGTTGGGGCTTGGAAACAATGCCACTGCAAATTGATCGCTTAACAAAGATGCTTTCAACGGTTCGCCAGAAGCAGCCCGTCGTTCACGCAATCAGTAATTGGGTCACAGCGAGCGATGTGGCCAATGCGCTTCATGCTGTCGGTGCGCGGCCCATCATGGCCTTTACTCCTGAAGAAGTGGAAGAGATTGCTTCTGCTGCTGATGTTTTGGTGCTCAATTTAGGTACTCCCTCTCCATTGGGAATTGAGTCGATGCTGCGAGCAGGCCATCAGGCAATGGCTTTAGGCCGTCCAGTGATTTTTGATCCCGTCGGGGTTGGAGCATCTCAGTTCCGAATGAACTCCTCCAAGAGAATCGTCTCTGAGCTTCATCTCACTGTCATTAAAGGAAACCGGGCTGAAATTGGATGTCTCACTGGAAGAGGTGGCAAACTGGCTGGCATTGACGCAGTCACGGGGCCGGAGGATTTATTGACAGCTGCCGAGGATCTCTCGAAAACGTCAGGAGCAGTAGTCGCAGTCAGTGGTCCACAAGATCTCATCGTATTCTATCGACAGAAAGTCATTGTGGAGAATGGCCACCCGATGATGGCTCGGGTGACAGGTTTGGGTTGCATCCTTACCGCTCTCATCGGTGCCTTCGCTGCTGTCGAAGACGACCCCATGGTTGCAACTGTTGGAGCAACCGCCTTTTTAGGATTAGCTGGAGAGCAAGCCGCTCTTCAAGCGAAAGGCCCTGGCACTTTTAAAACAACCCTGCTCGATATCTTATTCACGTTGACCCCAGAGGAAATGGGGCAGGGGATCAAACTGAGAGAGGAGACACTTGGAGGGTAACTATGGATACGCGGAAGGTCGCTCGTGCGGTCATTCTGGTTGCGATCGGAGTCGCTCTCTCTCCTTTTACGAGCATCCCGGTTGGCATTGCAAAAATAAACCCAGTTCAGCATTTTGTTAATGTCCTTGGAGCGGTGCTGCTCGGTCCTTGGTGGGCTACTGGAATTGCGCTGATCACCGGCATCCTGCGCAATGCCCTTGGCACTGGAACGTTACTGGCCTTTCCCGGCGGCATGATCGGTGCGTTTATCGCGGGCTTCTTCTATCGTTATACTCGGAACATCTATCTATCAGCGCTCGGAGAGATCATCGGCACCGGACTCCTTGGAGCGATCGCCAGTGCCTTGATTGTCGCTCCCGTATTGATGAAAAAAGGAATGGCCATGGGCGCCCTGATCATCACCTTCTCTGGAAGCACCTTCCTCGGTTCGATCATCGGTGTTTTAGCCCTCAAACTCTTAGAACGGGCTGGCATCGCCAAACTGAAGCCAAATGGGGTGTGACGCAGCCTCATGATTCTCCAATTTGAAAAAGTCTCCTACCGATATCCTGGCGCGGACGCCTGGGCGCTTCAGGAACTCGACCTGAGCATTCGTCCTGATGAGAGCGTCCTTGTTGCTGGTGCAAGCGGAAGTGGTAAGTCGACCTTTTGTCGCGCTTCCATCGGACTAGTCCCCCATTTTCATCAGGGCCAGTTGATGGGTCGGGTTCTCTTAGACGGCCTCGATACCCGACAGCATCCTGTTTACCAGCTGTTTCGTCACGCCGGCCTGGTCTTCCAGAACCCGGATGCTCAATTATTCAATCATACCGTTGAAGCAGAGTTGGCCTACGGTTTAGAAAGTCTGGGGCTTTCTCCCATTGACATCGAGGAACGACTCACCTGGGTGGAAAAACTCCTGGGGCTCGAGTCTCTCATTAAAAGGTTGCCCCACACCCTCTCGGGAGGCGAAAAACAGAGGGTGGCGCTGGGAACAATCCTGGCACTCCGGCCGAGTGTTCTTCTGCTCGACGAACCCTTTACCCACCTTGACCCCAAGGGAGCTGAGCAACTCCGGGATACCCTCCGAACGATTCGATCGGAAGGTATCGCTATGATCATTGTCGAGCATCGGCTTCATGAGATCATTACAGATGTGGACCGTCTGATCGTTCTCCATCAAGGGGAAAGGAAAATCGATGGTTCGCCGCGTCAGGTTCTTTCCGGTGATATTTCGACCTATGGCCTTAATCTTCCTCCGCTGGTCCGAATCTTCCGTGCGTTGGGCTGGGGGAAAACCCCTTTCACCGTGGGGGAAGCCCTCGGGGAGATCAGGTCGAATCATCTTTCTCCAAATGTTGTCCTTGATTTCCAAGAAAAGAATTCAAGCCTTGCTATGTCCCATCCTTCAATACTCTGCCCG
>JALHSX010000187.1 GCA_022865445.1 Thermoplasmata archaeon
CTATGCAGACCCTGTCTCCGAGTCCGAGCTGTCTAAGGGAGGTGATCTTGCCTTCTCTGAGGTCCAGTCTTGGTGATGAGTCTTCGAGCAGCTTCCTGAGCTTCGACAGCTCGTCGATCTTCTCGGGGACAAATAGGACGCCATCAGCTCCTCGCTCCATCGTCTCGAAAAAGAGTTTCGCCTCCTGAGCGGTCTTGGCCAGCATCAGCAACTTGGAGCTTGATCCCTGGAAATGGACAATAAGATTCTCGAGCGGGATCACCTTCCAGTTCTTGGCCGAGATCACAACCGCCCTCGCCTTGTCCGCGAGCTTCTTCGCCTTCAGCTCGTCCTCCTTGGTCTTGAGCTCAACCAAGGTTCCGATCGGCTTTCCGTCTTCGAGGAATTCCTTTCCTTCCAGCGTGAGTGCTCTGAACCTACCAAGGCTATTGAACTGAGTATCTCTTCTGTCCAAGACGACGGTGTCGAAGCCGTTCTCTAGCGCTGAGAGAACAATCTTCTTCCTGCTGTCACTGCCGGGCTGGAAAAGGGCGCCAACCCAGATCTGGCGGTCAATGATTGAATCACCGCCTATAGTCATCCTGAGGCCGCATACCCTCGAATACTATCCGTCCAAGGGCCTTCGTGATGCCCACTACGTCGTCGTGCTGGAAAACGTTCCGTCCTATGGACACGCCTCTGGCGCCAGCTTGCATCGCATCGTAGACCATCTTGAGAAGGTCGGAATCGGATTTCATCTTCGGCCCGCCGGCTATGACTACCGGTATCGGCGTTCCGCGGACGACCTCCTTGAATGAATCGATCGAGCCTGTGTAGTTGGTCTTGACAACATCGGCCCCGAGTTCGGCGGCTAGCCTCGCGCAGTGCTTCACCGCTTCCGGGTCGAACTGGTTCTTGACATTCGGACCCCGAGGGTAGCACATTGCCAGCAAGGGCATGCCCACCGCTCGGCACTCGTCCGCCACCATGCCGAAGTCCGCGACCATCTCGTCCTCCTTCCCACCGCCGACATTGCAGTGGATGGATATCGCATCGGCTCCCAGTGTGACAACGTCCGATACGCTCGCGACGAGCCTCTTGTAGTTCGGGTCGGCCGATATCGAGGTGCTAGCTGAGATGTGGACAATCAGCCCGAGCTTGTTGCCGACAGCAGGGCCAGCATATTGGACCAGGCCTTTGTGGATCACGATTGCGGAGGCTCCGCCCTCCGCGATCTTGTCGATCGTATCCCTGATGTCAGCTATCCCCTTGACCGGGCCCATCGAGATGCCGTGGTCCATGGGGACTATGACGGTCTTCTCGCTCTTCTGATCGAAGATCCGTCTCAGCCTGATCGTCTTTCCAACCATTTGTTCACCAAACACATGCCGTGCTACTTTTTGTCACTGTGCTCGCCATGTTGCTGGATATATATCTCCCTTGCTACTGGATGGCGGTGCGAAGGCGTACAATGGACGCAATATTAATCTATTACTGTACATATCTAAGCATCGATTATCATGTGGGACAAGATTGCAAACTACTTCGAGAAATACCCGTCCCAGGCGAAGGTTGCTAGATATCTCCTGAAGTACGGATTGCGCATCGAGAAGGACCAGGTCCTATGCGGTGACGTCCAGATTGCTGATTCAGCACTTGCCCGAGCTGCCGGCGTGGATAGGCGAGTCGTGAAATCGACGATCGAGACGATAAAGGGAGATCCTACGCTTCTCAGGTTCTTTTCCCAGCTCCTTCCGACGAATCACCTGAAGAACGCCGCATCCGCGATGGGATGGAGCGCTATCGAGATATTCCCGACGAACGCTCACGAGCCCGGAATAATCGCGGCGGTCGCGGACATCCTCCAGAAGGGGAACATCAGCATAAGGCAGGCGATCGTGGACGATCCGATGACCTCTGAGGAGCCGAAGCTATTCATCGTGACAGAGAGCCAAGTTCCACCCGAGCTGATACCGGCAATCCGGCAGGCCAAGGGAGTCAAGGGAGTCACCATATACTGAGACGCTTCTGACTCCTTCGGGTTTCGCCTGATCTCATGAGCGTTCTCTCTCGGGAAAGCGAGGCTACCAAAGCATACTTGGCCATCGGCACCGCGATGGCTTCGATCTCCTTCGCTTCGATATTCATCAAGTGGAGCGAGAGCACGCCATTCGTGATTGCAGCCTATAGACTTGCTTTCACTTGCGCCATGCTCTTTCCATTTCTCCTGTGGACCAACGGTTTCTCAGAGATTCGGAAGTTCAGTCGGAAAGAGGCCCTGCTGGTGGTCCTGAGCGGAGTCGCGCTAACATTCCATTTCGAGCTGTGGATTGTCTCCATGACACTCACACTGGTCTCGACGTCGGTTATCCTTGTGACTTCTCATCCCATCTTCGTCGCTGGAGTCTCGCACTTTCTCCTCAAGGAGAAGGTGAGGAGAACCGCAGTCGTCGGGATCATCATCGCCTTCTCAGGCGTGACTTTGATCTCCTTGAGTGACTACTCGCAAGGCGCTGATACGCTCCTGGGAGACCTCATGGCATTTCTCGGAGGCATATGCGCTGGCATCTACTTCCTGTCGGGTCGTGTGGCGAGGCAATCTGTTGCGGTAGGTCCCTACGCATTCTCTGTCTATGGTCTGTCTGCTTTGCTTCTCTTTCTATCGGCAGCGATTGCTGGAGATAAGCTGCTGATCACAGATGGCAGAGAGATCACACTGTTCCTCCTGCTAGCATTGATTCCGACGATCTTCGGCCACACCATGTTCAATTACGCTCTCAAGAAGGTGCCAGCCCATATCATATCCACGAGCGTGCTGGGCGAACCTGTGGGTGCCTCGATACTGGCATATCTGCTGCTCCCAGGCGAAATCCCGGGACCATGGATAATCGTCGGTGGGGCGCTGGTCGTGGCGGGTCTGTACGTTGTACTCTCGAAGGGCTATAGGACCAAAAATGACTTCGATGTCGTGGAGTAGAACGCACTCAATGCCCCTTTTCATCAGCCCAGGTCAATCAGGAGGTCGTCTCCTTCCACTTTCGCCGCGAATTGGCTTGTATCCTTCCCCTTCAGCTTCAGGAAGCCAACCTTCGGGCCTTGGATCGATTTCCCTGTCGTGAGATCGAACCTCTGACCATGCTTTGGGCAGGTCACTACGTTCCCCTCGAGGGTGCCCTTCGAAAGGTCCCCGTTGTTGTGCGTGCACCTGTTGGGAATCGCGTAGTGCTTTCCGTTGACATTCGCTACTAGGATCTCCTTTCCTGCGAGCAGCATCATCTTCATAGATCCTGCTGGTATCTCAGAAGCTCTCGCGGCTTTTGTGTAGACCAATTGACCACCTGCTTCGAGTAGCCCTCATTTGTGGGATAACACTTGCCACTGATATTTCAGCTACCAGAACTCCTACATGTCATTCAAGATTTGAGCGGAATCCTTGATTTGGTGCCCCTGGAAAAGACCATAGGGGAGGAACGGCGATACGGCTCGGAGGGGAAATGGCGAACTGTCCAAGATGTGGGCGCTCGATGCCCTACGGAAGCATTGCGTGCTCGCATTGTGGCACGAGATTACCGGTGCAACAAGTACATGCGAGCGCCAGTTCCAGTTGTAGGTCATGTGGAAAGAAGTTCTCTTTCTTTGATTCGACTAGCAGGGCTAGAGGAATGTGTGACGCGTGTCAGGCACGGCACGAGAGGATGATTCAGATTGCAACTGCCAATGAACAACAGAGAAAGGTTGCACACGTTCGCGAGATCGCTGCAAAGCACGCAGAGCTGTGTCCGATGATACTTCGCACACTTGGAGTCCAAGAC
>JALHSX010000188.1 GCA_022865445.1 Thermoplasmata archaeon
ACACATCCATGCGCATGTCCATGAACACGATCACAAGCCGGTCGAAAGCAGTCAATACCATGAGCACACTCGAACAATCGGATAAAACCTGCCCTGAAAAAAGAGTGCTGGCTGTGATGGAAGTCGACTTAATCCACCCTTCGTCACCAGCATAAGGGTTTTATACACCTTAGTGTGTGGGGGTGGATGCTCTGCCAGACAGCACTGGTTGTCTGGTCTAGATTGCACTGATGTATTTAGCCCGGAGGTTCACGATTGCCCGAGGAGAAAGAGGCCAAGAAGAAGGGTGCGCCCAAGGACAAGGATGCAGCGAAAGCTGCGAAGAAAGGCGAGAAGGGCGAGAAAGGCCCTCCCGTCGAGAAGAAACCCGTGATCAAGAGGGACGAGAACTTCAGGTACATTGTCAGAATCGTCAACACTGATTTAGATGGCGCCAAGAACATAGTCATCGCCCTGGCGGGTGTCAAGGGTGTCGGACTGCGGAGCGCAGAGGTCATTGCCAGAATGGCTGGAATCCCGAGACACACCAAGATCGGAGACCTTCCGGAATCCAAGACCGACGAGCTCGAGAAACTTGTCACCGAATACTCTGAGAAGGTACCTCACTGGATGATGAATCGCCAGAGCGATTGGTCGACTGGTGCGGACATGCATCTCGTCGGAGTCGATGTCGAGCTCAACAAGAGGGATGACATCAACCTCATGAAGATGATCAGATGCTACAAAGGAATAAGGCACGAACAGGGTCAGAAGGTCAGAGGCCAGAGGACGAGGTCCAACGGCAGGACCGGCATGACCATGGGTGTCATCAGGAAGAAACTCGAGCCAGGAGCTGTTGGCGAGAGCGAGAAGAAGGAGTAATGTGACCCATGGGAGACCCTAAGTTTTCTCGCAGAAAGTATGAGACTCCAGCCCATCCATGGGAGGGAGAGAGGATCAAGGCCGAGAACAACCTCCTCATGAAGTACGGGCTCAAGAACAAGAGGGAGCTTTGGCGCGCGCAGTCGCTCGTCAGATCACTGAGGGGCCAGAGCAGAGAACTCCAAGCCAAGACGAGAACCGGAGACCCGCAGGCGAAGATCGAGACCGACCAGCTCCTTGCGAGATGCGCCCGAATGTCGCTGCTCCCGCCAGAAGGGGCAACGCTGAACGATGTCCTCGTCCTGACAACCGAAGCGATCCTAGCTCGAAGACTCCAGACGATGGTTTACAGAAAGGGTCTGGCGTACACTCCTAAGCAGGCAAGGCAGTTCATTGTCCACGGCCACGCGGCCATTGGTTCACGCAAGGTCACGATTCCAGGCTACCTCGTTAAGAGGGGCGAGGAAGAGCAGGTAAAATATTACTTGACATCCCCGATCGCAAATGACCTTCACCCGATG
Organism: Thermoplasmata archaeon; assembly: GCA_022865445.1. Lineage (GTDB taxonomy): Archaea > Thermoplasmatota > Thermoplasmata > UBA10834 > UBA10834 > COMBO-56-21. Next base: position 1,383 of record JALHSX010000188.1, read on the forward strand.
AGACCAAAACCTGAGGAGCTTGAGGCGAAGGCCCAGGAAGAGGCTGTCAAGAAGGAGCACGAGGAAAAGAAGGAAGATATCAAGGTCGCGAAGCCCAAGCTCAAGAAGATAATCGCGACCGAGCTCAAGGAGGAGAAGGACGAGGACATAGAAGCCGCGACACCTCCGGAGCCGACCGAGCCAGAGGAGAAGGGGTGATCTGAATGGGCAAATGGGGGATCGCGCACATATTCGCGAGCTACAACAACATCATAATCACCATCACTGATGTCACTGGGGCTGAGACCATCACAAAGGCGAGCGGCGGCATGGTCGTGAAGGCAGCCAAGGATGAAGCATCGCCATATGCTGCGATGAAGGCTGCCGAGAAGGTTGCCGAGATCGCCAAGGAGAAGGGCATAGACAGCATCCATGTGCAAGTCCGCGCCCCAGGAGGGAACAAGTCCGCATCGCCAGGGCCAGGAGCGCAGGCGGCGATCAGGGGACTTGCGAGGGCCGGTCTCAGGATTGGTAGAATCGAAGATGTCACACCTGTTCCGCACGATGGGACCAAGAAGAAGGGCGGAAGAAGGGGACGCAGAGTATAGAGTGGTTCTGGATGAAAATTGACATAATCGAGATGACGCCTACGAAGGCGCAATTCGCTATCACGGACACAAACCCAGCTTTCGCCAACGCCCTCAGAAGGACCATAATATCCGATGTCCCGAAGATGGCTTTGGACAATGTGGAGTTCCACCTAGGCCCGATCATGGATGAGAAAGGGGTTGCTTTCGAGAGCGTTTCGCCACTGTTCGACGAGGTCGTCGCCCACAGGCTCGGGCTCATACCGGTCCCGACCAACCTCGAGACTTTCAATTTCAGGGCCAAATGCACGTGCAATGGCGAGGGATGTCCCAGCTGCACGGTCATGTATTCTCTGAACAAGAAAGGCCCGTGCACAGTCTACTCGGGGGACCTCGAACCCATTGGGGACCCGAAGTTCCGAGTGAAGGACGATCTGATACCAATCGTGAAACTGGCAGACGACCAGGCATTGCTCATCTATGCGACAGCAGAGCTCGGCACCGGAAAGCAGCACGCCAAGTGGCAGGCCGCCCTCGGAGCTGGCTACAGGTATTTCGCGAAGATCGAGATTGAAGGCTCGAAGTGCGACCTCGGCGGGAGCTGCGTCAGGGTGTGCCCGAAGGGAGTGCTTGCAAAGGAGGACCGGAAGATCGTTGCGAAGCATCCAGAGAAGTGCAACCTGTGCAACAGCTGCATCGAGGTCTGTGACGCCGGCGTGATCAAGGTCACCGGTGACCCGTCGAAGATACTGTTCAGATTCGAAACGGATGGATCCCTCTCTGCCAAGGAAGTCCTCAGCAGAGGCCTGAAGATCCTAGAAGAGAGGTTCGAAGGGCTCAGAGAACAGATATCGTCTCTGGAAGACTGAGTTCAGAGGAACTCATCCAGTTTTGGACTCTTCACCTTGTCGGATTGAAAGAGCGAATTGATGGAGTTCTCCAGCAGAGCTATCCTTTGCAGGGTGTAGGCGGGGACGTTGAACGCGTTCCCGATCTCTTTCGTCCTTTCCAAGTACTTGATCACTCCTGCCTCGTGCACAGTCAGGATAAGCTTGTGCCCGCAGTAGCATTTCCCCTTGAGCGGTATGCGCCTGTACTTCGTGCCGCACTTTGAGCATCTCAGCTGCTGCCCAGTGAAGCTCTTGAGACTGCCCTGGATGTCAGGCAGGAGATGCCTTGTGATGATCCTGTGGACCACATCGGCCTCGTCCACCGCCCTTATCTTGACGCCGAGGACAATCTGCGCCTTCAGCTTGTCATCCATCGTCTCCAAGGAAGTATATGCTGAGCTGATCGGTCCTCCCGAGATATCTCGGGTCTGGTGTGTGAAGCTCATGCCCTCGTACTGGAGCAGAGTCCCTATCCTCCCGCTGACAAGATCCATCATCGGCTCCACCTCCTTCGGGTGGGCATATCTCTGCGTGGCCCTGTAGAACTCAAGCGGGTATCTCCCACCCACGTCCATGTTGTGCGCCTCCTTGTCGATCTCA
>JALHSX010000189.1 GCA_022865445.1 Thermoplasmata archaeon
GCGGTCTTGTGTGCCTTGACTCCGAGCTTCTCCAGGAAAGCAACATCCTCGGGACTGAAGGCCGTCGATAAGAAATCGAGTCCCGCTTCTTTCGCGGCCTTCTTGATCATTGCCTGCCATTCCATAGGCATGCAAGCTTTGACGTAGAGATCGTAGAGGTCCGAGCCCTCCCAGATCGTCCCGTCCAACACCTTGCTCGTCCCCTTCAAAGGCATTGTGATGGAGTCTGGAGAATAGGTCTGGGTCTTGATGGCGTCCGCACCGGCTGCCTTGGCCGCTTCGACGATCTTCAGGGCTTGTTCCAGGTCTTGGTTGTGATTCGCTGACATCTCTGCTATGAAATAGGCGGGATTTCCAGGACCGATCTCCCTCCCTCCTATTCTGATTGGTGCAATCATTCCTCGCACGCCTCCATTCTCATGTGATAGCTCTCTACCCCCTGAATCATCTCAGAGGATATCAATTTGAAACCACTCTTCTCGAAAGCTCTCAGGGAGGGTTTGTTAATCTTCTTCACGAATGCGTCGAGATTCTTGAGTCCGAGGATGTTGGCACCCATCCTGCAGGCCATCGCGATCATCTGAGGACCATAGCCCTTTCCTCTATATTTCGAGTCGATGATGACGGACAAAGTTCCGCATTGCCCTTTGGATTCGATCCTTGCCGAGCCCACTGGAGAATCGAACCTATCCATCCCGATCAGAAGCAAGCAAGACGGATCCCGGAGCTTCGCATCAAACCAGGCAGCATGCGTCTTCCATGTGATCTTTGCAGTAGCGTAGGACATCTTTCGCGTCTCATCGTCATTCGCCCACTTCAATATCATCTTCGAGTCTTCATCCTCGGCCCTTCTCATCCAAATACCGCTTCCTTCCATATTCATGAGGACGCGTTCGGGACCGTGTCCGTCAACCACTCCCTTGAGTCCAGCAATCATCCTCTTTCTCATTTCGCTCGAGGAGATGATGCTGTCAAAGCACTCCGTGAGCTCATCGTCGGCGGTCCTTAGTGGATCTTCCACGATCTGGGCGAGACCTCTCTTGCAGAACTCCGCTGCATTGAGCCGCTGATTCTCAGCACTCACCATCATGACTGACGGAGTCGTCGTGATTGCCAGTTCATAGGCCGTTGTACCGCCTGCAGATATGACCAAATCGGCCCACTTCATCATTCCTGCCATGTTGTCAATGTTCACCAGCACCTTCATCTTCTTCTTGGATTCGGCACAGATGCGGGCGATCTCTTCAGCGTTCTGATTGATGGCTCCGACCACCACCTTCACTTCGAGATTCTTGAACTCAGAACGATCAAGAGCTCTCACCACCCTCGCGGTGAGATTGTCTTTGTCAGAACCGCCAAGAGTCACAAGGACATTCTTCGCTACCTTGGGTATCCTCCTATCACCAGGTCGCTTCCTTGAGAATTCTCCTCTCAGCAGGGCATAACTGGGTCCGGTCAGGATCTTTGAATGCGGTGCCTTGCGACGATACATCGTTGAGTTGGCGTATATGTTCTGGTTGAGGACTATGTCCGCGGCATACCCTTTGCAGTGCACATAGTCATCAATGAAAAGGACTCGCATCCCTGCAGATTTGAGCGCCTTCTGGTACGAGCTGTCGAAGTGATAGCCATCCACGATGATCCAGTCAGATTCTGAAGCAGCTTTTGCAGTGAATTCGGCATCCTTGATGCTCCCTGGTGCACAACTGACTCTCACAAAGTCGAACCCTTCATCGATCAGCGACCTTTCCAGCTCTTTAGGACACTGAGCCATTAGGAATTCTGTGGAGACTCCGAAATCCTTCAGTCTCTGTGCCAATGACCGACACCTCATGAGATGTCCTGTGCCCGTGTCTGTCGTGACATCTGCCCTGGCAATTATCCGTCTGATCATTGGCAACATTTGAGTCCCGCCTAGGCCTGTAACCAGGATATTAGATTATCGGCTGGAAACCAGCGCTCCACATATTTCCTGGCCTATCTCTAATAAGTATGGGTGGGTTCTGTTGCGTTATCGGGTGGTGACCTCTATGTCACCCCAACAATGCCACTCGTTCCATTCGGCTCCGACCGTGCGCCCGTCATCGGGTCGTATAGGATCATCATCACGTCATGCTGGAACGCGCCGGGGTTAAACCGTAGACCCCCTGCCATCCCCTTCGAGATGGCTGTTTGCAGCAGGTTGATGCTGGCATTGATGTGCCTGTCGAGGCGCCAGCCGCACTCGCATTCGAACTCCGCGCCCATTCGGGAATCCTGTATCCTCCCACATATCGGGCACGTTCTGCTGCTATTCTTTGGATTGACCTTGATTACTGGAACGCGTTTCCACTGCGCCTTATACTCGATGATCTGGTGTAGCTTCCTTCTCGGCCACATGCTCAGGCGCCGATTCAGCTCCTTGCTCCTATTCGATTTGATCCCTTTCAGGTCCTCGAGGACGATGGCAGATTTTCGCTCCTCCGCGAACTTCAAGACCGAGTCCGCCACTTGGTGGAGCCTGTAGTCGATCCGGCGGTGCTCTCTCGCTCCCTCCCTTCTGCACAGGTTCCTGGAAGTTCGACGGTCGTGCGCCTTCTTTCTCTGGAGCCTCTTGCGCCTGTCGTGATGCCGCTGCTGGATGATGGCGACTTCTGGGAATTCCGCCTTGATGGCCTTGCCGACATCGCCTTCGACGAACACGCCGTCCAGGCTCCGCTCGTTCGTGTCCAGAGAGATTACGGAGTCGGGAGAATACGGCTTCGGCGCATCTTTCCTGAATGCCACTATGACTCGATCGGGAAGAACGGTCAAGGATCCGAGGGAGAGAGCCATGTCATCCAGATACTTCCGATGATACTGGCTGACGATGAGTCTCAACTCGACATGGCAACCCGCCCTGATCGGAAGGTCGATGATACCGGACTTTCGGTCTAGCTTGTACGCTTGGTTCTCCGCCTTCATCATCAGGCGCTTGACAAATGGGATCCTGCCGGTGGCACCTTTCCGGAAGCGCTTGCGATGGATCTTTAGAGCGCTCCCAGCCACTTCGAACGCTGACACCAGATGTTGGGCGTACATCCTCGGGTGTTCTCGGCGAAAATCCTTGTAAGCTAGTTTGTTAAGGGCATTCCTCGAAGTCACCCGAGCCTGGAGACCTGCTCGGATCGCGTTGTTGACGGCCAATCTGAAGTCTTCGAGCAGGAGCTTCGCATCGGGTGGAAGGTCTGATTCCAGGTAAAAGACGACTCCCTTCACCAGCATCTCGTCCTCGACGATGACCGATATATAACGCTCCTCTGACTACATGTAGCAATCGAGCGTCACACTCGCGCTCGTGTGCGTCTCTGCCACCCGAACGAAGACTTATTTATCCAAGACAAGATGGACGGTCGATGTACAAGACGCCGCAAGAGGAATTCTGGGCTGGCTCATTTGGTGATGAATACACGGACCGGAACCAGAATGAGAAGCTGCTCTCCTCCAATACCGCCCTCTTTTCTCGGATCATCAAGAAGACCTCCGGTGTGAAGTCCGTCATTGAATTTGGACCGAATGTAGGCTTGAATCTCATTGCCCTCATGCGGCTGATCCCCGACGTGGAGTTGTCAGCTGTTGAGATAAATGAGAAGGCCTGCTCTGCGCTGCGAAAGACAGGCAAGGTCCAAGTCTATTGCCAGTCGATACTCGATTTCAAACCAGACCGCAAGCGTGATATGGTCTTCACGAAGGGTGTCCTCATACACTTGAGCCCTGAAGTTCTTCCCGCGGTCTATGAGAAGATGTATGAGTCAAGTGCAAGGTACATCTGCGTCGCAGAGTACTACAATCCAACGCCGGTTGAGATCAATTACAGAGGTCACGGAGAGCGGCTCTTCAAGAGAGATTTCGCGGGGGAGTTGTTGGACAAGTACCCCGATCTCAGGCTTGTTGATTATGGGTTCAGCTATCATAGGGACCCGCAATTTCCTCAAGATGACATAACCTGGTTTCTGTTGGAGAAGGTTTAATATGGAATCTGTTATAATTTACCCAATTCGAACTTGGACCTAAGACCATGAGGTACTGCAAACGTTGCGTCATGCCAGATACAAAACCAGACATTCATTTTGATGAGCAAGGCGTCTGCAACGCATGCCGAAGCTTTGAGAAGCGGAAGGACACCGACTGGAGCGCTCGCGAAGAACAACTCAAAGAGATCCTGAATCGATACAAGAGCAAGAACGGAAAGAAGTGGGACTGCATTGTCCCGGTAAGTGGTGGCAAGGATAGCACATACCAGGTGCTTACCATGTTGCGACTGGGGATGACCCCCCTTTGTGTGACAGCCACGACATGCGATCTCTCCACAATTGGACGAAAGAACATCGAGAACATCAAGAACCTTGGCGTGGACTACATAGAGTTCTCTCCCAACAAGATCGTAAGGCGAAAACTGAACAGGATAGGCCTGATGGAAGTCGGCGATATCTCCTGGCCCGAACACATCGGGATCTTCACAATACCGATTCGCGTGGCGGTCCAGTATGACATCCCGCTGATAATCTGGGGAGAGAATTCTCAGAATGAATATGGGGGTCCAGCAAGTGCCAGCGAGAATAACTACCTGAACCGCAGGTGGTTAGAGGAATTCGGGGGCCTGCTAGGCCTCAGGCTTTCGGACCTTGTCGGCGTGGAAGGGATCGACGAGAAGCACCTGATTCCTTACACATACCCCACGGACGACGAGCTCAAAGGAGTAGGCGCTACGGGGTTGTTTCTAGGATACTATCTTCCCTGGGATGGCTATACCAACGCGTTGACATCTCAGGCCCATGGTTTCACCACCTTCCACCGGGTTGTTGAAGGATCCTGCGTCAACTACGAGAACCTCGACAATTACCAGACGGGCATCCATGATTATTTCAAATTTCTGAAGTTCGGGTTCGGCAGAGCAAGCGACATTGCTTCACTACATATCCGAAGGGGTAGACTCTCGCGACAGGATGCATGCACTATCGTCAGAATGCACGACGGAAAGATCCCCTGGACTTACCTTGACAAGCCTCTCAAGGACATACTAGAACCGTTGGATATCACCATTGACGGATTCATTCGAATATGCGATCGCTTCACGAACCGCAAGTTGTTCAAGATCGATGCCGAAAGCCATCTCATCAAAGACGCGCACGGAAACCTGACAAAATTGAAATATGCCGAGGACGAGCAAGTCGATTGAGCTGACCGGTGTGTTGCTAGCCTACTTCCAGATGTTCAGTCTGGTAAGAAGCCTCTTCCGGGTATCGCCGATTTGGGTGAACAGATGTCAATTCGCGGGATAATCGATATAGGTCGAGAGAAATAACTCCGATGGAGGTCGATGATCTGATTGTGATAGTGGATTTCGGGATGGGCAATCTCAAATCCATTCAGAAGGCGCTTGCGGACCTCAATGTAGATGTACAGATATCCGGTAATCCATCAATGATTGAACAGTCTGAGAGGCTCATTCTGCCCGGAGTAGGTGCGTTCACTGATGGGATGCGAAACCTCAGGTCTCTTGGGCTTGACAAGACGATTTGCGACCTGGTGCTGAACAAGAAGCGACCGATTCTTGGGATATGCTTGGGAATGCAGTTGTTGGCAACAAAAGGGACAGAAGGAGGAGAAACCGCAGGCCTCGACATTCTCCCAGGAGAAGTAGTCAGGCTGGAGAATGGGAGTGCCGAAGAACGCATCCCTCACGTTGGATGGAATGAGGTGGCCATAGTCAGGCAGGCAGCTCTATTTGCACAGATTCCGGACAAGTCGGATTTCTACTTCGTTCATAGTTATCACCTGAAGCCCTACGATGAACGGAACATCGTGGGCACCACCCGCTATTGTGGCCATTTCGTTTCCGCGATCAACTCGGGCAATGTCTGGGGAGTGCAATTCCACCCAGAGAAGAGCGGCCCTCTTGGGAAGCTCTTGCTGAAGAACTTCATCACATGCTAGAGGGAGACCAATGCTGAAGACAAGAATGATTCCAACAATGCTCTGGAAGAACTTCGGTTTGGTAAAAGGTGTCAGTTTCGACAGCTGGAGGAGAGTGGGGACAGTTTTGCCCTCAATCAGGGTCTACACGCTCAGACAAGTGGATGAGATCATCTTCGTGGATATCTCGGCAACATTGGAAGGACGCGTGCCAGATTACGGATCCATCGCGGAATTCACAGAAGAGTGCAATGTGCCCATGACGGTGGGAGGTGGCATCAGAGAGGTCGAACATGTGAAAATGCTGCTTCGGAGCGGAGCGGACAAAGTCTCGATCAACTCCTCTGCCTACGAAAGGCCGGAATTGGTCAGGGAGGCTGCCAGATCGTTCGGTTCCCAGTGTATCATTGCAAGCATTGATGTCAGAAGGCACGCAAATGGAAGTTATGAGTGTTTCAAGAATGCCGGAAGATCACCCACGGGCAAGGACCCAGTGGAATGGGCACGGTTCATGGAGACAATGGGAGCAGGTGAGATCCTTTTGACTTCGATCGAGAGAGACGGAACTATGACTGGGTACGATGTGGACCTCATTCACAGAGTGACGTCCCGTGTGACAATACCAGTCATTGCCTCTGGCGGGGCAGGCAACTACGAACACATGTATCAAGCATATCTCGCAGGTTCCTCAGCCCTAGCTGCTGCCAGCATATACCACTTTACGGAGCAGACCCCTTTGGAAGCCAAGAGATATCTGGCAGAAAGAGGAGTTCCAGTACGGATCGTCTGGAGCAGAACGAACCCATCTTAGTTCTCGTATCCAGAAGATGCAGTCTTCCTTACATGTGCTTCCACTTCAAAGGAGCCCCCTTTTTAATGCCAGAGCGTTTGAGGCCGACTGGAGCGACTGCATCAGAGAGCCGAATCCTTGAAAGCGCGACCTGCCCCTCTGTCCGACCCGCCGACATCCTCCTCACGTTCAGCAAATGACTTTGCCATTGCTCAAGGAGCTGGTCTCCCGCTGGCTAGAGGTAGATCGTCGTGTTCTCTCCGACCACGAGTCTCTGACCCTTCGGGAGGAGCCCGTTCGCGTTCAAAATCTTCGTGCCCTTTCCCACCATGCTCCTGACGAGCTTCCTCTCGACATCTATGACGGTGTCATCCATGACGATAGAATCGTCCACCTCTGCCATCGTTATCTGACACCTGTCGCCTATCGCGGTGTAAGGACCGACGTATGCGCTCGGTCCGATCTTGCAGTTCTCTCCGATTATCGACGGCCCCCTGATCACCGATTTCCCGAAGACGACCGTCCCCTTCCCGCTCTTCACCCTTCCAACACTCGTCGCCCCGTCCTCGACCTTCCCGAGATTCTCCGACTCGATCCCGTCCAGGATAAGGTGGTTCGCCTCGAGGATGTCCTCGGGTCGTCCAGTATCCTTCAACCAGTCCTCGACCCGATGGGGCACGACCTTGAATCCGGAGTCTATCA
>JALHSX010000190.1 GCA_022865445.1 Thermoplasmata archaeon
ACTGTCACATCTGGCATTTCCGCAGTGTCCTTGACGAACTTGACATATCCGGAGAGCTCGGATACATGCCTCAAATACCCCCAGATGAGCAATTCGTTGCTCCCTGCGATGATCGCTCGAGCCGTGAATTCGCTATCTCCAAGTCCATCTAGGGCCTTGTCGAGCGACGCCGCCTTGGATTTGCCCCATATCCACACAAGAACTCCGTCGAGGTAGAACATTGATATCTCGGCCTTCAAGGTCTTGAACAGCCCAGCCTTCGCCAAGTTCTGTATCCGATGGTTCACGGCCTGCCTGGATATACCAATGGATTCCGCCAACTTCTTCAATGGCATTCTGGGATCTTCGTAGAGGATCAAGATTAGCTTCCTGTCAATGTCGTCCATTTCCTCTATTCGGAATCAATACACAGAGTATTCAAGCTTGTGCAATTTTGACCGGATAGCCAACCTGTGCTTGACGTAGAGGGTGATCCGATCTGATGCGCAAAGCATGTTCGTAACGCGAAGCTTTACGCGTGTTTGTAATATCGGTCGCCAATATCATCCTACCTCGAGGGTAGTTCGAGGAGGGGGTGAATAGACGAGAAAGATCATTGTCGCAACCTTCGTCATCTGCATATCTGTGTTCATGTCGATGATGTCGGTCCCTGTACGTGCGGAGCCGCGCCTGATGAGTACCATGGAGGTTGACCTTGTCCAGGAGCCACTCGGATGGACGGGAACCCTCGAAGGCGCCATAACGGGAACGATTGCGATCGTGGAGAATCCTGCGACTTTTCCGGGAACGACAGAGCATTTCGACGATAGCTTCACAATAACGACGACGGACGGGACGGTCATGAAGGGCGGTGACACGGGGGTATTCAACCTCAAGATGTTCAAGGCAGTGGCGAACGGTGCAATAACCGAGGTGTCATCACCTGACTGGGAATGGATTGTCGGGTACAAGCTCCATTTCTCGGGAACGGCTGACTTGAGCGTCACACCGTGGCATTTCTCCGGGATCGTCATGATGATGCCTCCGGAGTGAGCCGGACAAATCAGGACCAGCGAAACCAAAACCTCTTTCCTTTTCGCCTTTCCTCCCCTATGGGCTTTTCCGAGAATCCGATGGCTGTCGGTATCCCTTGCAGAAAAACTCTAATACACACAAGTCGATTCTCTGCCAGCCTCGAGGGTGGTTCGAGGAGGGGGTGAGACTAGGAGAAGAACTGCGATAGCAATTACGCTTTCATTCATCACTGCACTAATGCTCGTCCAGCCAGTGTCGGCCGGCACCATGATCGTGGTTTCGGACAGGGAAGGAGACCTCATGAAGTCGTACTACACGGATACTGGCGAACCGAAGAACGGATGGGGAGACAACGCGCCAGTGGTCAAGGCCGGATACTTCGACATGGTTTCTATGTGGCTCGGACAGAAGGGAAAGACATACACGTTCGGGATGAAGCTTGCAGCCGACCTCCCGAAAGAAGGGAGCCCGCTGCCTCCGGGGATCAGTGCCGCGGCATGGATTCTTTGGATCGAACCTGAGCCGTGGACCCCTACCAACCCCGTAGCATCCGCCTTCATAATCTATCTGTTCTACGACGGATTGGCCTATTCCGCAGACCTATTGGACGTTGTGCCGGATGTCACGACACCTGTGCCGTTTATCGTTGATGGCTCAATCATCAATCTGGTATTCTCGGCGGCTTCGATCGGCAATCCATCGAGCTTCTGGTGGTCTGGCGGTTTGAACGTGTTCTGGGGAGTCGGAGGATGGGCGCTAGTGGACATGACTGATCCAGGAGCCGCCCCAGGCCAAGTGTACTGGGATATTCCGTGGCCTCCTTTGTGAGCCTGAAGAATCTGGGCTCGTGAACTCAAACCATTTCCATTTCGTTTTCCTCCCCTATGGTCTTTTCTTTCGTTCTTATTTGAACATGAGAGAGGATGCGCTGAAAGAGACTGGCCAGATTCCAGGGAAGCTGAACCCTAGTATCGGTTCTTTACCGGCAAGGAATTAGTCCTTTGGCAGGAGGCCAATTGGATTTCTGCAGAATCGTCCTGCACACATCCGACTCATGTCATATTCTTCTTGAGGAAGCCGACAATACTTCTGATTTGACGAGCGTTCTCTCTCCAATCGCTTCTCGAGGATATGTGCCCGGCCTTGTCCTCAAGGATGAATTCGTGAGGGTGATTCATATCTTCCAGTTTCTTGACGAACTTCAGCACAGGTTGTATCGGGCACCTTGCATCTGTCTTTCCACCCTTGATCAAGACCGGAGCCTTGATCTTCGAAATGTGAGTAATCGGGGACCTGCTTCGGAGTAGTGCTCTCTTCTTGGAGACCGACCCTCCCCACTGCTCTTCAACAAATGACTTGAATGTAGCATCCGCTAATTCGTTCATCTCCAGCCAATCTGTTATTGGAACACCTGCGACTCCGGCAGCAAAGACTTTCGGCTTCGTCGTCAGAGCTATCAATGTCATGTATCCACCGTAGGAGAAGCCGCCAATCGCTATCTTCGTACCCTTAATATCCTTCTGTTTGCGAAGCCATTCGGCGGCATACACTTCATCCTCCAGATCTCCTCCACCAAGGTCTCCTACATTCAGTCTCCTGAACTCGGCTCCGTACCCGGTCGAACCACTGACATTCGGAGCGATGACTGCGAACCCACTCAACGAAAAAGAGTGTAAGAAATCCGCGGATATC
>JALHSX010000191.1 GCA_022865445.1 Thermoplasmata archaeon
CGAACTAGGCGGATGCTCGGATGAAAGCAATCCACGATCGAAAAGTGCAATACAGCTCTGTGAAAGAAGTGGACCAGTATGAGATCCTCGCTACACTAGAGTGTGCGGGGAAAAAGGACGATGCGTAGGGCACAGTCCCCCTGCGCGGGAAATCCGCGTGCTCAGTGGAATCTCCTGGACATAGAGTAATGCGCCTTGGAAGCATGGACGATTTCAGGAGAATCTTGCAAGCCTCTGCTGGCCAGATGTATCTCGCGCTGCAAATCAAGAAGAGAACAAAGAGCCGGAAGACACAGGAAAAGTGAAAATAGAAAGCGGTTTAGGAGGCCATCTGGCCTCCGGAAAAACTCAAACGGTTTACATCATGCCCGGAGGCATTCCGCCCATTCCGCCCATGCCACCAGCGCCCGGAGGTGGACCCATCTCTGATGGGCTCATCTTCTTCGATGCGATCACATCGTCGATCCTGAGGATCATCGATGCGACTTCCGTTGCTGATTGAACGGCTTGCGTCTTGACGCGGAGTGGTTCAAGGACCTTCGCAGCGATCATGTCGGAGACCCTGTTCTCCAAGACATTCACGCCGAAGTTCTTGCCGCCCTTCTTGTTGTTGTGGGCGTTCTTGAGCTCGATGACAACATCGATCGAATCCATGCCCGCATTCTCTGCGAGAGTCCACGGAATTACCTCAAGCGCTTCTGCGAATGCCTCGATGGCCAATTGCTCCCTGCCACCAACCGTCTGGCCGTAGTTTCTCAGCTTGAGCGCGAGTTCGATCTCGGGCGCGCCTCCACCAGGAACGACAACGCCGTCCTCGATGGAAACTGCAACAACCTTGAGGGCGTCGTGCAAGGCTCTCTCGACCTCATCTACGACGTGCTCCGTGCCGCCTCTAATCAGTATCGAGACGGCCTTTGGGTTCTTGCATCCCGTGACAAAAGTCATGTCGGAATCAGATATCTTGTTCTCTTCAACCTGTCCAGCGTATCCTAGTTCTGATGCCTTCAGGTCGTCGAGGTTGGTGATGATCTTGCCACCGGTTGCCTTGGAGAGCTTCTCCATATCGGATCTCTTGACCCTTCTTACAGCGTAGATGCCTTCCTTGGCCAGATAGTGTTGTGCAAGATCGTCGACGCCCTTCTCGCATATGAGAACGGTCGCACCGGACTTCTTGACCTTCTCGACCATTGCCTTCAGAGTCTTCTCCTCTTCGTCGAGGAACTTCTGCATCTGGGTCGGGTCCCTGATCTGTATCTTCGCCTCAACCTCAGTCTTCTTGATCTCGAGCGCGGAATCCACGAGGGCGATCTTCGCGTCCTTTACCACGCGAGGCATCCTCGAGTGCATGCGTTCCTTGTCGAGTATCAGTCCCTTGATCATGTTCGTGTCCGATACAGCGCCGCCGTGCTTCTTCTCCACTTGGATGTTGTCTATATCCGCACGGTACTTTCCGTCTTCCTTCTCGGCTACGGATGAGACCGCTTCAACCGCGATGTCAGCGAGCAAATCGCGCTCGCCACCGACGCCCTTTCCAGTCATGGCCGTCATAGCGACGAGTTTCAGCATCTTCTTGTCCGTGGGTGAAACCTCGATCCCCATGCGTTTCAAGATCTTCACAGCCTCCTGAGCTGCGAGTCTGAAACCGTTTGAAATCACGGTCGGGTGCACGTTCTGGTCGATCAGTGCCTCGGACTTCTTCAGAAGCTCTCCTGCGATGACCACGGCCGTTGTGGTTCCGTCGCCGCACTCATTGTCCTGAGTCTTGGCGACCTCGACGACCATCTTGGCCGCGGGGTGTTCAATATCCAGTTCCTTCAGTATCGTTGCACCGTCATTGGTGATCACGATATCACCCATGCTGTCCACGAGCATCTTGTCCATGCCCTTCGGACCCAGGGTGCTTCTAACGGCGTCGGCGACAGCTCTAGCTGCCATTATGTTGTTGCTGTGTGCAGTCTTGCCCCTCGTCGATTCCGTCCCTTCTCTGAGTACTATTATGGGTTGGTTTCCCAACATTAATCATGCCTCCAGAACTCGAATATACTAGAGCTTCTATATAATCGTTATGCTATGGTCCAATGCCTATGTTGGTGCATAAGATGCGAAATTACTGGATAGCATC
>JALHSX010000192.1 GCA_022865445.1 Thermoplasmata archaeon
ATCGTCGTTGAGATCCTTGGCAAGAAGGACGGCAAGGACGTCATGGCCAAGGTGTGGACTACCTTGTCTCACGAAGAGGCCTACAGGATATGTAGGAGCAATGCCACTGGCTACCTGGTTGGCGCGGCCGGAGCCATCGGAGCCGAGATGATAATTTCTGGTGAGCTCAAGAACAAGGGATTGCTCGTGCCCGAGCAGCTTCCTGCTAAGAAGTTCATCGAGAGGTTGCCCCCAAAGAAACTGGAGGCAAAGAGCAAGATCACACCTCTCAGGTGACACAAGGCCGAGACTCCAACTTCAGTCATCTCTCGAATGTAGTGAGTTCAGATCCTCCCAGCCTGAGCAATAACAGAGAGATGAATGATCAGGGCTCGGCGCGATGGATTGCGATTTCCATCCCTACTTGGTTCAGGGCGGTGTGGCGTCTCACAGCGAGGAGCATGTGCGATTCGCGGAAGACATCTACGATACCCTAAGCGCACACGCACTCGACCAACTACTGCGTTGAACGATCGGCCGTTGAACAGCCGGCTCGTCCGGTTCTGATTCCCTCCGGTGCGATAACACTCTGATTGAAAAGAGCTAGAGGTTCCAGTCCACGCACGGCACTTTGGGCATGGTCTTTCCCAGGCAAGGCTTTCGCGTTCATTTTCGAAGAGTCCAGACCACGGACTAGACCACGGTGATGGAAAGAAGTCTGTTCGTCAGAGTCCAAAAAGATTTATCTACAACGTTGGAATGCTCTAGACCAAAGGAGGGGAGTTTTGCAATGCCAACATTTGCAGAGAGATTCAGGGTAAGAAAACCAGTGGCAATACTGAGAGAAGAGGATAAGAAGCAGATCCACGAAGCCGGCCAGAACGTCATGGAGAACGTTGGCGTCAGGATACACAGCAAGATGGCCCGTGACTCGCTCAAGAAAGCAGGAGCCATTGTCGATGAGAGAACCAGCGTCGTCAAGTTCCCAACAGACTTGACAAAGTCATTGATCTCGAAAGTGCCTCAAGGAATTGTCCTGGCGGGTCGCGAAAAGGAATACGACCTTCCCCTCGACGGCCAGCACTGCTACTACACGACCGATGGATGCGGGATCAGCGTGTGGGATCAGAAGACCCGCACTAGGAGGCTCTCGGTCCTGCGGGACATAACAAACACGGCAATAATCAGCGACTGGCTGCCGTACCTCAGCATCTATGAGCCCATGGTTGTCCCCTCAGACATCCCGCAGAAGATCCATGTCATCGTCGGGATGAAGGAATCCTTCAACATCACGAGGAAGCACATCCTCAGCGAATCCACATCAACCCCCGAAGAAGCAGAACTCCAGATCAAGATGGCATCGGAGATAGTTGGTGGGCTGGATGAATTGAGGAAGAGGCACATAATGTCGGCAATGGTCTGCACCATGTCCCCCCTTACTCTCGACGGACACGCCACTGACGCAGCGATGGTCTGGTCGCGGGCAAAGGTCCCAGTGCATATCACAGGAATGGCTATGATGGGGGTCAGCTCACCGGCGACAATCGCTGGGAATCTGGTCGTCAACCATGCTGAGACCCTGGCCCTGGCGGCGGCCATGCAGGCGCATACGCCAGGATCGCCGGCCATCTATGGCTCGGTCCTTTCGAACATGGACCCACGGACAGGGGCAATCCAATTGTCTTCGCCAGAAGCGCTCGTCCTGTGCGCGGCGGCGGGCGAGATGGCCAGATTCGTCAAGATGCCGTCATATGGAGGCATCGGATGTAACGCAAGAACGCCGGGCATGCAGAGCTCGCTGGAGAATGGCATGCTAGCCCTTGCCAGCGCGCTGTTCGGCCAGGAGATCAACAATGGGATCGGGATGCTCGATTGTTCGACCGTGCTCTCCTACGAACAGATGATCATCGACGACGATATCGTCGGCAGGGCAATCACCGCCGGCCGCGAGATACCCGTCACGAAAGAGAGCCTGCATCTGGACATGATCAAGGAAGTCGGCATCCTCGGAATGGGCACAAAGAAGGGAAGCTACCTGGGGGAGAGGGCCACGATGACAGAGGCGCGTCAGTTCTACCAGTCGTTGATCTTCAACTCCGAACCTTTTGAACAGTGGGAAAGGAAGGGGAAGAAGGATGACCTGACACTAGCGAAGGAGAAGGCCGATTGGATCCTGAAGAACCACAACCCCGTCAGGCTGGACGAAGGAATCTCGAAACGGCTCGACCAGATCGTGAAGGAAGCTGCCAAAGCTTGATCGATGTGGTATCGCGCACGTGAAGCACATCCCGTAGACCGTACCAAGAAATGGGAATCGACGAACATATCAGAAAGGGAACGAAGGAGGAAAGAAAAGTGGCAGTCGCGCGCCTGCGATTCCTGAGCTCAGACGAAGAAGAGCTGGTGCATGAAAAAAGTCTCGAGACTCTGAGCGAGATCGGAGTGCTCGTCAGGAGCGAATCCGTACTATCGCTGCTGGATGATTCGGGCGCGAGTGTTGACAAGAGAAGCCAGATCGCAAGGGTTCCAGAAGGCATGGTCAGTGACGCGCTCAAGAAGGCGCCAAGCGAGTTCAGGATGTGCGCCAGGGACCGCGCGAACGACATCGAGGTCCCAACGGCAGGAGCGCCTCATCTCACGACAGACGGTCTCACGCTCTACATGAAAGATCTTGAGACGGGTGAGAAGCGCAACGCCACTAGAAGTGATTTCGCAGAATTCGCAAGACTCGCAGACGCTCTTGAAGCTGTCGATTTCTTCTGGCCTATTGTGACGATATCAGACGTACCATCCAGCAGTCACAACTTGCACGAGCTCTGGACGGCATTTCAGAACTGCAGTCTCCATGTCCAGGGGGATTGCACCGACCCTCTCGATGCGAGGAAAATGATAGAGCTCGGGGCACTTATCGTCGGCGGACAGGAGGAGCTCAGGAGAAGACCGATATTCTCCTGCGCCACCAACCCGATTTCCCCCTTGTCGTTTGACAAAGGGGCGGTGGAGGCACAGGTCGAGTTCGCAAGAGCGGGCGTCCCGATCCTTTGCCACTCCATGTCCATGTCAGGCATGTCTGCACCTGTCACATTGGCGGGAACCATCGTGAACTTGAACGCCGAGAACCTAGCCAGCATAGTCATATCCCAATGCGCATCACCTGGGGCGCCGCACATATACGGGTCATGCTCGATGCCCGCGGACTTGATGACGGGAGCCATCAACCTCTTCGCACCCGAGGGAATGATGATATCTGCAGCGGCAGGACAGATGGCAAGACGATACAGAAGACCTTGCATGGTAGCTAACTGGGGTATGGGAGGGAAGGGGCCGGGCATCCAGGCATCGTTGTCTGAGGCCTTTGCATATACCTTGGGCGTGTTCTCCGGCAGCGACCTGATTTCCGGGATCGGTGGACTTGACTATGCCAAGGGATGCTCAATGGAGCAGATGGTGCTGGACTCGATCGTGTGGGACAATTTCCGGGCGTTCTTGAGAGACTTCACGATCGACGACAAGATGGCTGCCCTCGATGTCATGAGGGAAGTCGGGCATGGCAACAGCTTCCTCTCGCATGCCCACACCGGGAAGAATTTCAGGAAGGAGTTGCACTTCTGGGACAAGGACAACTTAGCCCTCGAGGCCACATTGTCTAGCGAGATGCTGCCCAAAGCACGCAGGATTGCGAAGAAGTTGCTGAAGGAGCATGAAGTACCGACACTCGAGAGAGAAGTTGTCAGGAGAGGGGAGCTGGTCTTGAAAGAGCACGACAGAGAGAAGAGGAGCAAGTCTGGCTCAGAGGGGGTTCATATTCGCTCTCGACCGAACAAAAAAGACATTAGATGAATATGCATACGGATTGAGGACCAGCACAGTAGAGAGAAGCTATGGCCAGATGGAGGTCTAAGAATGAAGGTACTAGTGATAGGCGCGTCGGGACAGATCGGAGCATGGACAGTCAAGGATTTGGTCGATCACTACGACGCAGAGATCATAGCAGCGGACCTGAGCCTCGAGAGAGTCAAGAAGCTCGCGCAGCAGGTCGGGAAGGAGAATGTCACACCCATCAAGCTGGATGCAACCGACCCTGGAGCAGTAAGAGCTGCCGGCAAAGGGGTGGACGTGATCCACAACTCCGCCTGGTATGAACTGAACATCAAGATAATGCCAGTCGCCATAGACCTCGGCGTTCACTATTCCGATCTCGGCGGTTTCTACGATCACACCTTGGAGCAGCTTAAGTACGACAAGAAGGCGAAGGACGCAGGGGTCACGTGCGTCCTCGGAATGGGGAGCTCACCAGGCATCACGAACGTTTGCGGGGCGGCAGGCGCGAGGAAACTCGACTCGGTCAGGGACATCAGCATCTACTGCAGCTGGGGAACCAAGGTCAAGAGCGACAACGCAGCTTTTCCGACCTACTCGATCAGGACTGTCCTCGACGAGATAACCCAGGAGCCTGGTATCGTTGAGAACGGCAAGAAGAAGAAAGTGCCGGCCCTTTCGGGCATGACCGAGGTCCTGATGCCAGACCCGGCGGGAAAGGTCGTCGCGTACTACGTCAAGCACTCGGAACCTGCGACAATGGCAGACTTCATCGGCAAAGGGACCAAGAACGTAAGCTTCAGGATTGGTTTCCCCGCGAATGATTTCACCACCTTCAAGACACTCGCGCAGCTCGGCTTCGGAAGCACGGAGCAGATCAATGTCGGAGGATTCTCGACGTCCCCGAAGGACTTCATCACAGCCATGTATCTGAAGTCGGTGGAGGCTTCTAGGGAAGCAGGCCAATCAGTCGAAGACTTCGACTACTTCAGGATAGATGTCGACGGCACAAAGGACGACAAGGATGCGAGGGTGACCTACTACGTCAAGACTTGGAACGACCTCGAGAAGGGTCTACCATCAGCAAGGGACACCTCAGTCCCCCCATCAATAGTCGCCGACTGGCTCGTTAAGGGCAAGATCGACAGGAGGGGCACGCTACCACCGGAGGCATGCATCGAGCCCGAGCCGTTCTTCAGGGAGCTGGCCAAGAGAAAGATACTTGTCGAGGAGGAGATGCAACAGACCAAGACATACTACTGATGCTGCCCTAACAACGCAATGGTCCCTTGATCGAAAGATAGCCAGGTGTTCGAGTTTGTACGCAGCTCACTGCACGAAGAGTTGAAATACGCCAAATCCAAGTTCTCACTACCGGTGTCTCAATTGCGAATGTCAAGCTTGAATCGAGAAGACAGATGACGATAGCGTACATCGAACATGTCGGAAGCTATGGCAAAATACCTTTCGACAGATACATCGGCCAGCTCTACGGCCGGGCCAAGGAGAGCAAGGTCATGCCAGGATTCAATCAGTGTCATCTGGGGGCGGCTGAGCCAGCAGCTCCGGGGCGACAGGGTCGTCGTGGGGAGGCATCTGGAAGGGCTTCCTGATTCTCAATACTGCGAGATAGGCAGCAAACGCAGCCGCGAGTCCGAACGCAGCAGAGGGCAGCACCCAGGACAGCCAGGAAGATCCTCCGTCTGTAGGAAAGCCCCCCTGATCATACGTCGCCTCCTTAGTCGGCAGGAACCCGTAGAGGTAGTTGTTCCCCTTCTCGGCCATCAGACCAGCCGACAGGAACACGGCGGCGCAAAGCAACAGCAACCAGGTCGCTGACAGCAAAATAACGATCCTGGTGCTCTCGTTGGGCGCGATCAGGTCCTTCGCCTTCCAGCTGAGGCCGTAGTACACGAACCCGTGCTCCTCGTACCTTTTGACCAGCCCGCCATCCTCCATCTTCTTCAGGTGCCTGTAGACCGCCGCCTTGTCCACGTTCACAACCTCGGACAACTGCGAGACGGTCCTGCGCATTGGCTGGAGAGCCTTCAGTATCTCGAGCCTCGTGTCAGAGGCCAACGCGAACAGCGACTTCTTGTCGAGCTCCACACGCATGTGCCCTGCTCCTGGCACCGGAACGTGCTCCCGTATCATCAATGTAGCACTCGTGGTAACGGAGTCGCTTGATCCCATGTCTCCCTCGCATCTAGCCGGTGGTGGTGGAATAGGTGTAGTAGTACCACCAGTTCGGGATGTTGTATATCAGTTCGCCCTGCTGGGAGAGGTCAAGGAGAGACGTCGCCTTCACAGTGCTCTGCGACACCGTGTACAATGTATCTTCGATGTACAGCGCCCGGAGCACACCGTCATAGCCGTAAGTATCGCCGTGTGCGACCGCCCCCATGACAGAGACGCCGTCAACGACCGATACATTGAACAAATAGGCCCCGTTCCAGTTGGTCCAGTTGTAGTCGGACTCCTCGTGGTAGTACATAGACACCGGAATAACGAGCAGCCCCTTCTCGAAGTCGAACAGAACTGCTTTGGGGTCATATGCTGCGCTCGTCGACGACCACTGCGGGAATAGGTACTTGCTCTGCTCCGTGGGGTTTGTGGGGTCCGAGACATTGTACAGGGA
>JALHSX010000193.1 GCA_022865445.1 Thermoplasmata archaeon
CCTTTTGATGTGTTCCTTCACTTTGCGGTTCTTGCTTTTTAGCAATTTCAGATATGAGATCGTCACAACCCCCTGGTATTCTTCTCAAATGCTTCGCTTCCCTAAGTTCTTTTGCCACGATAAGTTCTCAATCGCCCGGCATGGCTTTCATGGGTTCGCCGTAGAGAAGCCACACGCCCGCTGGGACCTTGCTGTCGATATGAGTGTTCACACGATTGAGGCGGATTATCCGAGCTTTGGATAAGGTTGGTCCTTTCCCAGGACGCCGTGCACCTTTGGCATCAGCTCGCTGATCGGGATCTTCTGCGGGCATTTCGCCTCGCATCTCTTGCACGCCGTGCATTGGCTGGCCCGTTCCTCCTTCTTGAAGAACCTCGAGTATATCGAACGGGCGGTCCGAACATCGTTGTGTATGAATCCGTTGATGTACTCCTCGAAGTTCCTCGGTATGTCCACTCCGTTCGGACACGGCATGCAGTAGCTGCATTTCGTGCACGGGATGGGAACCAGCTCGCGATATCTCTTCTTGATATTCTCTATGAGTCTCAGTCCATCCTTCCCGAGAGAGGCCGTTCCCGACATGTTCGCGGACCTGAGGTTTCCCTTCACCTGCCCCATCGTCGTCATCCCGCTCAGCACGACCGAGACTTCTGGCTGGTCCCATAGCCATTGCAGTGCGAGATCCGAAGGCTTGATTCCCTTGCCTTGATTCTTGAGGATGTTCTTGATGGGTTTTGGAGGATTCGCCAGCCGTCCGCCGAGGAGGGGCTCCATCACGACGACGGCCAATCCCTTCGAGGCTGCGTATCTCAACCCCTTCGTCCCGGCCTGGTTCTCTGTGTCCATGTAGTTGTACTGTATCTGGCAGAGCGACCATCCGTCATAGCCGTCGACGATTTCCTTGAAGGCGTTGTAGTCATCGTGGAACGAGAATCCCAGGTTCCGGACCTTGCCCGCCCTGACCGCGGCTTCCGCCCTCTTGAGAAGGCCGTGCTTCAGGACGACGTTGTGCCAATTCTTCTTGTTGAGCGCGTGGAAGAGGTAGAAATCGACATAGTCTGTCTGAAGTCTCATGAGCTGCTCGTTCAGATAGGTATCGAAATCCTTTCCTTTCTTTATGAGCCAGACAGGGGACTTCGTCGCCAGCTTGACTCTTTCCCTGTAGCCGGCCTTCAGGATGCTGCCAAGGAGAACCTCGCTCTTCCCTCCGTGATAGGGATAGGCCGTGTCTATGTAGTTGACTCCATGATCTATGGCGTGTCGGACCATCCGCGTGGACTCTGGCTTGTCTATCTTCTGGCTAAGCGGTTTTCCATCGGTCGTTGGAAAGCGCATGCATCCGAAGCCCAGCGCCGAGACCTTCCAGCCGGTCGTCCCGAATTGTCGATATTCCATTTCATCAATTCCTTCCAGGTCCGCTCGTACTATCTTGGCGGTTGCGAGTCCTCCTATGGCGATAAGTCTTTCGGAGAACGCCTCTCCCAGGGATTTCGTCTCACCCGTTACGTGAGAGGCGTCCCGAATCGGGTTGTTTCACGCCCGCGATTGCGGCGCAGTGTCGCAGACTAGTGCCCCCGAAAGGAAGTCCCGCTTGAAGTTCTGGAAGTAGCCATCTTCGAGCATGTCGCCGGGAGACCATCCATCGAGGAGCATGTCTGACACCCGTTGGTGTCCTGTCCAATGATGAAGTGTGTCCGCTGTCGGTCTCTCAAACCTCATTTTTCGACCCGCATCATCGATTATGGGCTCGTTACTTGAATAACTATTTAAATACGGTAAGGCCGGTATCGAGTCTATGGCAGTCATCAAGATTGAGAACGTTGTCGCCTCAACATCTCTCGGGACGGAGCTAGATCTTCAGGCGATCGTGGTTGCACTTGACGGTGCGGAATACGACCCTGAGCAATTCACGGGTTTGATTTACCGGCTCAAAGAACCGAAGACGGCGACTCTGCTTTTCAGAAGTGGAAAGGCCGTGTGCACGGGTGGCAAGAGCCTCGAGCAGGTGAAGCTGGCTATCAGCAAGGTGGTCAAGCAGATCGAGGCCGCGGGCATCGTGATCAAGACCACGCCCAAGATAGAGGTTCAGAACATCGTTACCTCGAGCGACCTCGGGTCCAAGATCAATCTCAACTCGATAGCCATCAGCCTTGGTCTTGAGAAGGTAGAGTACGAGCCCGAGCAGTTCCCTGGTCTGGTCTACAG
>JALHSX010000194.1 GCA_022865445.1 Thermoplasmata archaeon
ATGAAACGGCCTCTCTGTAGAGCTTCATCTTCTCCAAGGCATTGCCGATGTTGTTCCACGCGATCTCGTAGTCCGGATCGACTCTTATGGCCTCGACGAACCTTGGGATCGATTCGGCATATTTCCCAAGGTTGTAGAGGGCGTTGCCCAGGTTGTTCCGTAGAACCCTGTCCTGCGGGTCGATGGCCAGCGCCTTGCCATAGCAGTCCACCGCTTGTTCGAGAAGGTCCGCGCCGTGATACGCATATCCCTTGTTGTACCATGCGTGTTTGTAGTTGGGGTCGATGGCCAATGCTTTGTCGAAGCACCCGAGAGCTTTCTCGAAGAAGCCCGCTACGAAGCATGTGTACCCGAGATTGTTCCAGAGTTCCTTGTCGTTAGGTGCGATTTCAAGAGCTCTCTCGAAGGTGGTTATGGCCTTGCCGTAGACCCCAAACTCGTGTTCCACATTGCCCAAGTGCGCATAGCCTTCGACGCTGTCCTTTCGTCTGGAAATGAACTCGTTGCACCGAGCAATCGCATCAGCCATGAATCCTGCGTCGACATAGAGGTCGGATTGGAGAAGTAGAACGGATGGATCCTCGGCGGTCAGCTCGTCCAGCTTCCCGATAGCCCGTTTCGCCCTCTTCCTCTTGTTCGTCTTGGTGAGCGATGTCGCCAGCCCGGACCAGTTCTCCTTTCTCTCCGGTTTCAACGAAGCTGCTCTCGAGTACGAGCGAGAGGCTTCACTGAATATTCCCTGGACGAACAGCGAATTGCCCAGGTTGTGCCATGCCAGCTCATACTTCGGGTTGATCTTCGTGGCTTTGACATAGCATTCGGTAGCCTCGATGTTCCTCCCGATGGCGTCCAAGGCCGCCCCTTTGTTGTTGTATACGACCTCGCTATCGGCGCCTTCCGCAATCGCGGAATCGAAGAGCTCCAAAGCGAGTTCGAATTGGCCAGCGTCGTATGTCTGGCTCGCCCGCTCGAAAAGCTCGGTGACTTTGCTCTTCTGGCCTGGAGGAGCTGGTTCGGTCGCCTGGTTCACGTCATGTTCCCATGTTCGAATATGTAGATAGTCTTTTTCAACGGCTATAGCCAAAGCTTATATCAACACTGAGAGATAATTCCGCGACGAGGTTCAAGTGGCTCCATGCTCGTGATCTTCAAGCCGTCCCCGAAGTCGATCGTGAAAGCCTACATGGCGAGTAGGGTGCACAAGGGGAAACCCATCGAGGAGGAGGAGAACAAGAAGTTCTTCTTTGAGGAATCGGTGGACTCTGAGTCGCTGGACTACGACTCACTCTATTCGCAGTACAAAGAGGAGTATGGCGGGCTCGACTTCCTTGAGGACGACAAACTGTGGGAGATACTGGAAGACGAGATCTTCTGGGCCACCAGGTTCAGCTCATTGGATAGATACCAGCTGATTTTCACGGTACTCGCCCAGATCGAGAGGAAAGGCACGAAGTCCTATCTCGCGCAGCAGTCGCCGGAGGCGAAGGAGATGAAAGACAGGGTGAGGCGGGTGACTGGCGAGTTCAGGAGGGCGAAACAATACATCGCGTTCGCGGAAGACGTCCAGAACAAGGTCGTGACCGGCAAAGGCAGTTTCGAGCACAAGATCGTGGATCTCGTTCTCAGACACTTCGCGAAGAGGCACCCCGGTTACTCCGTGGTCGTCCTCGATGAAGAGCACGCGCACATATGCTACAAGGACGAAATCCTGATCGATTCCCGGAAGAAGTTCCCAGAGAGACCGGGCAGACGCGATGCGTCCCGATATTGGACATTGTTCTCCGACCTGAGACACCTTGAGTCGAGGAAGGATCGGGAGTACTATGGGAGTGCATTCCCGACGAACTACTGGAAGTGGGTTTCGGACGGGGCGCAGGTATATGGAACTATCCCAAAGACGACCCTTGACGATTTCGCGTGCTAGGACATGGTTGAAATACCAGTTCGAACAGACTATCAAGAAGAGACGATCGGAAACATGGGTGAACCGCCCCCAAAAGCTAGATATCCTATCATCTCCATAAATCACATAGTCTGGGGCATCACTCAGAGGATACAAGCTTGACTGAGCGAAGACATCCGGCTGATAAAGACGACAAATTCGCGTTCTACATGGACCTCCTAGGGCACGACATATTGAACAACAACCAGGCCGTGCTAGGGTATTTGGAGCTTGTACTGGCAGCCCCTGGCACGGACAGGACCTCGAAGAAGTTCGCTGAAAAGGCGGTCTCGCATGTACGGACATCCACTATCCTGATCGAGAACATAAAGAGGCTTCTCGCGACCCGCGCCACCGACCCCGACTCATTCAAACCCATAGCTCTTCAATCGTCTGTTAGCCTCTCCGAGCGCGACCTGATCAAGTTCTTTCCGGACAAGAAACTCAAGATCCGAGTCGCGCCCGGCGTAGAGCGAGCGTTCGTGATCGGTAACAGCGCCGCCCAGGACTTGATCATGAATTCGATGGTGAACATGGTCAGACTCGACCCGAACGATGAGGTCAATCTCTCTATAGAACTGAAAGAAGTCCAG
>JALHSX010000195.1 GCA_022865445.1 Thermoplasmata archaeon
GACTGCGAAGCTGAGGGCCATGAAGACCGACTACAACACCATACTTCTGAAGACTGGCATCGTCGAGGGGCACTCGGGGGCCTCTGGGAGATATGACCACCTCAAGTACTTCGCGTACATGTACGCGTTCATCCTCGACCGCTTGGGCATGAGAGAGTAGAATCAGCAGCTGACCCTGGTCGCAAAATCCTATTGGAACAGAAGGCTGTAGATCATCGCCGACGCCGCGAGATATACGCCGCAGGTGAAGATCGTCTTGACGACCGGCGTCTTGAGTTTCTGCAAACCCCAAGTCGAGCCGATAATAGCCATTACGAGGACTATCGGGGCGAGCACAAGAGCTAACTGATAGTGAAACACCACTCCTTCTTCCGCGGTCAATACGTAGGCGAGTATCGCGGCGGGTGTGAGAATGGACCCAAGAAGTGCCGAGGTTCCTATGGCCTTTCTCGTCTCGAACCTGAACACGTATATGATCAGCGGGACACTCACGACGCCTCCGCCGATGCCGAAGCTGCCGACGAGGAACCCTGTCAGGATGCTGACGCCCATGCCAGCAATCCCTCGGCGAGTGCTGAAGTCTGTGGGACTTGCATCGTTTTCCTTCTTCGCCTTGTATATGTCGAACATCATCTTCGTGGCCACGATTACCAAGAGCGTGGCGAAGCCAGCTTTGAAAACTCTCTCATCCACCGTGGAGGTGAAGAGGACACCTCCGGCCACTCCGATGAGACCGGCTGCCGCCAGCAGCAGTCCAAGCCGAAAGTCGACCAGGTGCTTCTTGCTGTGAGTGTAGGTCGAACTCAGCATCGTGACGAAGGCGAACATGAGAGACAGAGGGACGATCTCCTTAGGCTCTATTCTGACAAAGAACAATATCATGATGGGCACGTAGAGCTGGCCGCCGCCCAGACCCAGGTTCGAATAGAAGAACGCCACGACGGCGACGAGAATGGCGACGACTATCAGCGAGATTGTTTCTACGCCGTCGAAGACCATGTAGTTGTCAACAAATCCTGCATATTAAATGAGTGCGATTCTACAGTCGTTCGAACAATCGCATTCATTCACGGATGATTTGCGAAGAATCGCACGCGAAAATCGAAATATCCCAAATCCTTTTATATCCAGTGGCAATTCGTTCGATGGCCAACGATGGGGGCTTGAATTCGTGAAAGTGCTAAGAGTTGACCTCACCACTGGAAAGTTCGCAGACCAGGAGATATCGAAGGAAGACTGCAAGAAGTTCTTGGGAGGAAGAGGCCTGGCGGCCAAGATCCTCTACGAAGAGAACAAGCCCAAGATAGATGCTTTCGACCCCGAGAACCGGCTGATATTCATGGCTGGCCCGTACACGGGCACACAAGGTTCATTCACAGCCTTCTACAACGTCACGACGAAGGCACCGCTCACGGGAGCGATTCTGTCGGCCCACTCAGGAGGACACTGGGGCCCGATGTTCAGGAAGACCGGGTACGACGGCATAGTCTTCAAGGGAAAGTCGCCGAAGCCAGTGTATCTGCTAATCACGGACAATGGACCCGAGCTGAAGGACGCATCCGACCTTTGGGGAAAGGACGTCTTCAAGACGACCGATGAACTGGAGAAGAGACACGAGAAGTCCAAGGCGGCTGTCATCGGCCCAGCCGGCGAGAAGCTGGTGAGATACGCAGCAATCATGAACGACATGAACAGGGCTGCAGGCAGGGGCGGCGTCGGCGCGGTCATGGGCTCAAAGAACCTCAAGGCAGTCGTCGTGCACGGTACCAAGGACGTCCCGCAGGCCGACATTGAGAAGCTCAGGGAGACGTTCAAGACCGCCACAGCCACGGTCAAGGAGAAGTCCCAGGCGTTCGCCAAGTACGGCACATCCATGGTCGTGGGGATCACTGGCAAGGCGGGGACCATACCGACACGCAATTTCCAGACTGGCTACTTCCCCGATTACGAGAAGATCGGCGGGGATACGCTCGTCAATGGCTACAAAACGAAGGACACTGCATGCGCGAGATGCCCTCTTCACTGCGGGAACCTGACCAAAGCCGAGAAGGACTACAAGGTCGAGACCGAGGGGCCCGAGTACGAGACGCTCGCGATGTTCGGCTCGAACCTGGGCAACTCGAACATCGAATCAATCATGATGGCGAACAGCATCTGCAACGAGTACGGCATGGACACGATATCGTGCGCGGACACAATAGCGTGTGCGTACGAGCTGTTCGAGAAGGGGATCATCTCCGAGAAAGACACCGGAGGACTGAAGCTCAAGTGGGGAGACCACGCCGCGATGGTCAAGCTCGTGGAGATGACCGGCAAGAGGGAGGGCTTCGGCAAGCTCCTAGGCGAGGGATCCAGGAGGCTAGCGGCGAAGTACGGACCCGATGCTGCCCAGTACGCGATGAACGTCAAGGGCATGGAATTCCCCGGATACGACCCGAGAGGGATACAGGGGATGGCGCTCGCTTTCGCGACCTCGACCAGGGGCGCGTGCCACCTGAGGGCAACGATGTACGTTCCAGAGCTGTTCCAGGGCAAGCTCGACAGGTTCACGGTGAAGGGAAAGTCAGCCGTCCTGAAGGACCTGCAGGAGCTGTTCACGGTCTACGACTGCATGATCCTGTGCAAGTTCGGCGCGAGGAACGCGTTCGGCAACTCGTGGGACGAGATGGTCACCTTGACCAACGCAGCCTCGGGCCTCGGATACAACGTCGATGAGCTCAGGGAGGTCGGCGCGAGGTCGTGGACCATGGAGCGGCTCTTCAACCTCAGAGAGGGCTTTTCGAAGAAGGACGACACCCTCCCGGAAAGACTGTTCACGCTGGCGATCGACGACGGCCCCTCCAAGGGGGCGGTCGTGAACAAAGCCGATTTCGACAAGGAGCTCGGAGAATACTACAAGCTCTGGGGCTGGACATCGGAAGGGATACCGACCAAGGATACCCTCGACAAGCTGGGACTTCGAGTCTAAGACGGTCGCAGATTCGGCTCCATACTTGCTCTTGAAGAGGATTCTCAGCGAGGCAGTGTTGACCTGTTGGGAACACAGAAGGGGCTCATGCATTTTTCGTTTTTGTTGAAACCAAAAAGAAGAATGTATTGCTCGACTTGGGTTCAAATCCCCCCTCCCGCACACTTGCTTCAAATGCTCTCTCCCAAAATCACCGATCCCCAGCCGCCATCATGATTCCTGCCTGCTGAATTGTTCCGTCCTTTTGGCATCGACAACTGCTTAAACCCCTTGCGCGTTCCAGCGGTCGGACGTATGGGACAGATGAGAGTTGTTCAGCTAGGATGCGGAATAACTGGCCTCGTGTGCGCGGAGTACCTCGAAAAGAACCCGAAAGTGGACAAGCTAGTCCTTGCCGACATGCGAACAGACGCTGCGGAAGGAATGGCTCGGCGCGTCAAGAGCGACAAGATA
>JALHSX010000196.1 GCA_022865445.1 Thermoplasmata archaeon
ATTTCGAGATCCCTCAGGACATCAGGTGGTATCTCAGGCGTGGCGGGAAGAACAAGATCACCATCATGAACGCGCTGGAGGTCTGGATACCGCTCATGGCGCCAGTGACCCCCCATATAGCTGAGGAGATGTGGGAATCGGTCGGCAAGAAGAGATTCGTTTCGACTACACAGCTCCGACCGGGAGCTGTCACCGAGTCGTCCATGGCGGAGGAGGCCAAGGAGGTCCTCATAGAGCGGTTGATTGCCGATGTCGCCGAGATCGTCAAGGTCACCAACATGAAGCCGGAGAAGGCTGTCATCATGGTCGCTCCGAAATGGAAGCACGACATGCTCGAGAAAGCACTGGCGCATCCAAATTCCAAGCCTGAGATACCCTCTCTAATCAAGAGCGCGATGGCCAAGGCACAAGCGCCCGAGTCGAAGAAGGAGATACCGGGCTATGCGAAGGAACTCGTATCCGAACTCTCCAAGACTTCGCCTGAGGAACGCCGAGCCCTGACCACATGGATCGATGAGCTCTCAGTGCTGACCAAAGCGAAGAGTTTCCTCGAGAAGGAGCTGGGCTACCGGGTGCTGGTGTTCTCGGCCGATGATCCAGCCAGAACGGATCCCAAAGGAAAGGCACGGTTCGCGAAGCCAGGGCGCCCGGCAGTGTACCTTGAATAGTGATTCTCTCGGCAAGCATGGTAAATCGAAAGGAATATAGAGGGGGGGCATCTTCGGGATGCTACATCGCTCAGGTCTCCCCCATTCAGTGACGCTGGTGACTAGTTTATGTTCAGCAAGCTCGCCGATTTCATCATCAAACACTACAAGTTTGTGATCATCGCCTGGCTCATCATCCTATTCTACGCCTTCCCGCTGATCTTCAAGATAAATGATGTCGTCGTCTACTCTGAGACCGAAGTGAACTTGAACAAGCTAGAGTCCATCAAGGCGCAGAATCTGATTGATGAGAATTTCCCGGGCCAAATCGCGAACAGCACGATAATGATCGTCATCCAGAACTCGGACGTGACATCTCCTGATGTCCGCAACTACTCCACGAGTCTCTACGACAACATCCGGAATGACAACGGCATCCAGGGAGTCATCAGCGTTGACTATGTCTACAGTGTGCTTGAGGTATACATCGCGGGCGTTGTCGCTCAGAGCGCTCCTGCGATGTACGCGTTGAACGACCAGACCAGTCAGATGGTTCAGATAGTCTACAAGGTCCCCCTCGACGCAGTCGATGCCCATCTGCAACTGCTGATGGGCGGATACACGGATCAGCAGGCTCAGAGCGCAGTGATCGACGGACTGACGGCTCAGCTGAGCGCGTCTGGAATGAACGACACAATGGTCGGGCTTGTCACTGGCTACGCAGACCAAGCCTTCTACCCGCTTTGGCTGCAGACGCACACGAACGACTCCCTGCAGCTGCAAAGCCTGATCGTCACAGCGGCGGACTCGTACTTTGGCGCCGTTCCTGGCGAGATGGGAGAGTTCGCCCTGAACGTGGCGCACGCGTTCAGTGTTCAGCACTACCGTGGCATGAGCCCGCAGCAGCAGGAACTCGCGCTAGAAGCGTTTGTTCTCGGGGCGATGTCCTTCCAGGTAGGGGCAGACCTGACATTCGTCTCCGACGTTTGGCAGCTCGGTCCGACCCCTTCTGCGGGTGACGTAGCAGCGTTCGCGCATGAGACAGTGTTCAACCACACTATTGACCAGATTCCGATCAGTGTGCCAGATGTGTTTGTGTCTCGGTTCATCAACACTGACCCCACCTCAGGAGCCGCGAACACAACGATGCTAATGGCCGTCTCGCTGTCTGTCGGAGGTTCATCGCACGAGGCCCAAAACGACGTCAGAGTGGTTCGCGATCTCATAAGGCAGGAGCAGCAACTGGTCCCCGGATACTCGGCCTATGTCACGGGCGACGCTGCGCTCGAAGTGGATACCATGGATGCGGTCGCCACCGACACAAGCAGAGTGGACCCTATCACAGTCATCCTCATCGTCGTGCTGGTCGGCCTGTTCTTCAGATCGGTGCTCTCGCCGTGGATACCGCTGGTCACGATCGGCATGGCTTACCTGCTCACCACCGCAGTGATCTACATCCTGGGCACCTACGTCATGCAGATCCACTACAGCGTTACGATGCTCATTCTAGTCGTCATGCTTGGCGCTGGAACTGACTACTGCATCTTCATAATGTCCCGATACAGGGAGGAGCGCGTAGCTGGGAAACAAAAAGAAGAGGCCGTCAAGACCAGCCTCATGTGGGCAGGCGAGAGCATAGCGACCAGTGGTGCGACGGTCATGATCGGTTTCGGAGCGCTCATGATCAGCCAGTACAGCATGGTTCGGTCCATGGGCATGGCCCTTGTGGTCGCAGTCGGGATCACACTTCTGTTCGCGCTCACCATGCTTCCATCGTTGCTGATGCTCATAGGGGACAAGGTGTTCTGGCCGAACACGATGGCCAAGGCGACACTGAGGGCAAAGTCCCTGGAGGAAAGAGGCGGCGGCTACTTCAGGAAGAGCGTGCGGTTCTCGTTGAAGCACACGAAGGCAATCGTTCTGGCGGCCCTCGTCATATCGGTCCCTGCAGTCTACTTCTACTTCGCGCTGGTGCCGAGCTACGATTTCATGGCCAGCCTGCCCAACGCCGAGAGCAAACAGGGTATAAACGCCCTAGGTGCAGGATTTGGGGAAGGCACAATCACTCCCACATACATCGTGGTCCGCTTCGATCATTCGGTAGTGGAAGCGAACGGCACCCTGAATCTCACCGCTGCAGCGCAGCTGGAACAGTATTCTGTGCTCGTGAGCAATGAGAGCAATATCAGGAGCGTTTCCGGACCCACGAGACCCTTCGGGAGGCCGGTGAACAGCACGTATCTCGATTCGCTCCCTGGGGTCGAGCGGGCGACCTACGAGATGGCCATGGCCAGTTCCATAGGTTCGGATAACAGGACTATCATGCTCACGGTCGTCTTGCAGGACGAGCCTTTCACGACGAAATCAATCCACACCATCGATGACATCAGAGCCCTTGATCGGCAGGCGGATAGC
>JALHSX010000026.1 GCA_022865445.1 Thermoplasmata archaeon
CGCAGAAGCTCTATGAGGGCATGGGTTATGCGCCCACCAGGAAATTCCTCACCGCGGAAGGGAGACCGATCAGATTCGAGGGCTTCGGCGAGCTTCCGAGCAACGCGACCATGTCCGAGCTGCAGAATCTTCACGAGGCATCGTACAAGGACACGTGCTGGCAGAGGAGGAAGCTCCAGTCACTTGTGCAGGCCGCTCGGGGCGCCGAATGCTACAAGCTCGACGGCGGATTCGTTCTGGTCCGGACCGTGGAAACGAACGGTTTCATCCCGTTCCTCGGGGTCGTACCAGAGAAGAGAGGCAAAGGGATCGGGACCTCCTTGGCCAAGTTCGCACTGACAAGACTCTACGATCTCGGGGCGTTCAAGGTCGCATTCTACAACATCAATGATGACCTGCCGACTCTCCGAATGCTGGACATTTTCGACTTCAAGGTCACGATGAAGCAGCTTGAGATGAAAAAGAACCTCGAATGAGGATTAGAGGCCAAGAGGTTTGAGGGTTTTGGCCTGACACGCGGTCGCATCAGGCGGACTTGCACTGGGCGTACTTCTCGTCGGCCTGCCACTTCTTGGTGACCCAGTCCTGGAGCTTCTTGATGTCGGCCTCGGTCATGTGCCTGAACCTGCCCTGCAGTTTCAGGTATTCCTGGATAGGGGTCATCTTCGGCTTCCTGTTTATCGTGACCTTTCCGTTCTCGCTCTCGTACAGGGTCCACATGCCGGTGTCGACGGCGAGCTTGCATATCTCGATCGTCTTCGACGTGTCGTGCCTCCAACCGGTAGGGCAGGGCGTGTACACCTGGATGTATCTGAACCCCTTGATCTTCTTGGCCTTCTCGAACTTGTTGATGAAGTCCTGGATATGGCCGACAGAAGCGGTGGCGACATAGGGCACATTGTGGGCCATCATGATCTGCGGCATGTCCTTCTTGAAGTTAGCCTTCCCCGCCTTGACCTTGCCGACAGGCGTCGTAGTCGTCCACGCACCGAATGGGGTCGAGCCGGATCTCTGTATGCCGGTATTCATGTACGCCTCGTTGTCGTACATCACGTACAGTATGTCCTCGTTCCTCTCAGCCGCCCCGGATAGGGCCTGGATACCGATGTCCGCTGTGCCGCCGTCACCGGCGATGCCCATGACGGTCGTGTCGTCCTTGCCCCTTACCTTCAGAGCGCGCTTTATGCCAGTCGCACACGCGGCCGTGTTCTCAAATGCGACATGATGGTATGGTATTTTTCACGATGCGAGCGGGTACGTCGCGCTGAATATCAGCAGGCAGCAGGCGGGCGTGACGGCGACCGTGTCCTTGCCCAGGACCTTGATCAAGTTCCTAGCAGCGATGGCTGCTCCACAACCAGCGCACGCCGTGTGCCCTCTCGTGAACAGTTCTTCATCAGGCATCTCCTTCAGCTTCATTGCTCGACCCCCCTGGTACCCATCCATGTGATCTCGCGCCTGACCTTGCCCGTCTTCGCGGCTTCGAGCAAGCGCTCGTACATGAATCTGATATCTGCTAGCGACACATCCCTGCCGCCAAGGCCGCCTATGAAGTTCATCGTCGGGACGGTGAGCCCGTAGGC
>JALHSX010000197.1 GCA_022865445.1 Thermoplasmata archaeon
CATCCTCTGCAGCTCCTTGGACATGCAATCGGTCGATGGATTACATCTACATTAGACCTGTCGGGTGCATGTCGTTCTCAGCCGCTTCGCGCGGTTATCGAGCCCAAGACGGGCTTGAAAGTCCATCCGGATGAGTTGTGGACTATCGAATGAGACAGATCTATGTCCAGGACGAAGGACTGCGTCTGGTCTGCAGTGACGTTGAACGGATGGGTCGTTTTCAATTCTCCCGAGGGAACGGTGAAGTTGACATGTGTGCCATTCGTCATCTCGCCCGTCACCGATATCACAACCAATCGTATCTGAGTGTACTTGCCCAGGCCTACATTGCCAGATGCAAGCAGCTCCGAGACGTTGACCAAAGACGCCAGATCGATCGTCTGCTTCTGCAGCTTCAGGGTGTGCCAGCCAGACTGGTTTCCAGCGGATGCTGCGTGGATCTTGACCTCGGAGAATGTCACATTCACGTGCGACCATTCATCAGGCAGGTCCTTCACGTAAATCGAGACCGTGCCCATCTTTGATGACTTGTTGACAATCACGTATGCTCCTAGTGCCGCCAATGCTACGATGATAGCGACTCCAATCACTAGGACGGATGTTTTCCCTGCTGCCATGGAGCGCGAATCGGGGGGACCTGCAGATAAGGGTTGCGGCGAAACGCCTTCCCTTCTGGCACAAAGTATGAACCGTGATGAGGGCGGCCCGCTAAGCCAGAACTGAGCTCTATGCCAGAAACAAGGCCCATCAGGTCAGGAGTGTCTTCCGAGCATCCTTGAGCACTTGCCCAACCGCCTTCTCGACACCTCTGTCAAGTGGCTCCGGAACATGCTCGTCGAGTATCTTCTTCACGCGCTCCCTCGCGGCCTCTTGAATCGATCTGAAGCCTTCCTTTGCAGCCCTATCCGATGTGCGCTTGTCCCACAAGGAGGATACCCTGACCTCCCCATTGCGCACGTGCTCCATTGTGTGTGCCTGCGCGAGGAAGTTGCCCATGTGTCCCACCTTGTCGATCAAGCCGACGGCAAGCCTGCTGTCGTCCACATCAATCCCTCGCATGAGCCTGAAGACATCCTCGAAAACCTCGTTGCCAATCACCATCATCTCTAGGCTGCTGGCGCCCTCCCAGCCAGCACCGAGGCCTGACAGACTCTCTGCCCCTGCCAACGCCGGGGGCAGCACCGTCATCATGAGCTCGAGCCCCATCTGCATGTCCCACCTCGTCATGTCGGAGGCCATGCCAGAAGCGTCGGATATCATCCCGTACTTGCGGGCAAGCTGTACGATGGCGACGCTAACGAGAGCTTCTTCGGGGACTCCCCATAGGTCCCTTCCAGAGCGCGGGTCCATGATGCACACTCTGCCCGAATACACGACTGGCAGACTCGAGTCGACTGTCTGCATGAGCACTATTCCGCCGAGTATCTCCGCATTCTGTTGCGCCAAGCTACCGCTCAAAGTCATCGGCCCTGTCTCACCGCAGATCGGGCAAGGCACAGGGGAGAACGGTATCCCGCACTCCAAGCTCCTGATCAGAACCTCACAGTTGTTCTCACCATAGGTGAGCGGACTGCTGGGCGAACTGGACAGGCTGAAGATGGGCCTCCTCCTGAGCTCCTCGACCCCTCCTGAGACGCATGACCACATATTCACGAGGACGTCCACCGTCTCCTTGTTCGGAGCGTACCCTGCTACCGCCTTGGCCGAGTTCCTCATCGTCGCTTCCATCGTCTTCGGGACGACCAATCCCGAAGGGAAGTCGTTGGCCATCACAAGACTGGACGCATAGCTGCTGTTCTCAAGCGCGTCTCCCAATCTTGCTGCCATCTCGACATCTGCGTAGGTCGACAGCCGCGAACGACCGGTCTCGAGGTCGAGGATCTTCGGATCGCCGCCTCCGGCATACGGAAACAAATGCTCTCCGTCGTACTCGATGTCATGCTTCGGGTCTCGGGCGTAGTATGTGCCGTGCTCGGGCACCTTCCTGATGGCGTCCTCGACCAGAGACCTCGGAAACGTTATGACGCCTTTTCTAGTTGAATGGCTGGAAGCGCCTGCTTTAAGAAGCCTCTTTCTCGCATCCTCGCTGTCGAACCTAATACCCGTCCTCTCGAGGATGGCTAAAGAGGCTTCGTGAACCCCGTCGACCTGCTCGTCCGAGAGCACTTTGAACCTCGGACTGCACTTAATCCCCCGCATGACAGGCCTCCTTCTATGAGCAGGAATGCGATAACATTAGAAATAGGCGGTCCTGTTACAATTCGGGTGGCGGAGTTGCCTGGAGACAAGGAAATCGACTTCAAGGAGCTACATGTAGTCGGAAGAGTGTAGTATACTGGCTATCGTCAAGAACGAGATGCTGGTCAAGGGGGTCGTCTTCTATCTGGAGTCGGACCTTCCATCCGAAGCGAAGTTCCTGCTCGAAGACTTCAGATTGGCCGTCAACAACTCGATCCGAGCAGGCCTTCAAGCGAGAGTCACCTCGAGGAACGCCCTGTGCAAGATCGCGTACAAGGAATTTCGCCAATATCACCCGCGGATGTACTCCCAGCATCTGGTGTCAGCGTTCGAAGTGGCTTGTAGCATCCTCAAGAACCATCGCATGCGCCTCCGGAAAAGTGTCACCTGCAGAATCCCGTTTGTCAAACGCCTGATGATGAAGGCAGAGAACCAGGCGTACAAGCTCGATCGGAAGTCCGGAGTCATCGACCTCCCGATCAGGGCTGGCTGCCATGTCGAATTGAGACTTGTCGTCAGCCAGTATCATCGGAAGTATCTGGATGACATGTCCCTCTCCCTCGGATCTCTGACCGTTCTTCCGGATCGAGTCATAGTGGCATTCAGGAAGGATGCGCCGAAGCCGTTTGTGCCCGAATCCGCTCTCTCGCTCGACACGAACGAGAGGAGCCTTGACGGCGTGTTTGTCGAAGGCGATGTCGCCAAGGCCGTCAAAGCGGATTTCCCAGACATCGCAATAATCCAGCAGCGGCATCACGACAGGCGCAAGAGGCTCCAGAAGAAGAAGGCACATGACCGCCGAACTTCCAGGAACCTGTGCAGAAGGGAGGGAGCCAGGGAGCACCACCGGATCGACTACAGGCTCCACCAG
>JALHSX010000198.1 GCA_022865445.1 Thermoplasmata archaeon
CATGGGACTCTTTGGTGGAGGCGGCAACTATGCATACGCGTGCACGCGCGTGAAAGCGAAGAAGCGATTCTTGCTCTCGCATGACACGTATTCGCGTCTTCTCGTAATGGATGTGCACGAGCTAGGCAGATTCCTCGGGGAGACGCAGTACCGCGACGAGATGGCTAGGTATACGTCGAAGTACTCAGGGGCAAACCTGGTTGAGGTGGCGGTAACCCGCAATCTTGCCTCGACCTATACTGCCATCCTCGCCTTCACCACAGGCCACCTCCGCGAGATGGTCGCGGATTATCTGAAGCGGTGGGACGCGTTCAACGTCAAAACGATTCTCAGAGGAAAGGTGACCAAAGTCAAGGATGATGAGATCATGGACACGCTCGTACCCGCGGGAGCGTTTTCAGAGGCCTACCTGAAGTCGTTGATCCAGATGCAGTCCATTCAGGAGATCATGGACGTGCTCTCGCGGGAGCCGTCACTAGGCATCACTCAAGAGCACGTGAGAGAGGTCGTCGATTCTGGAAGACTGGCTCCGCTCGAGGATCACTTGGACAAGACGCTGTACTACGACCTGTTGAAAGACGTCGAACCGACGAACACGGCTGACAAGCTTCTCCGGGACTTCATCAGGCGCGAGATCGATGTGACGAACCTGAAAGTCCTGCTCAAGCTGAAGGCTGAGCGAACGCCAGAGGACAAGATCGCGAAGTACCTCATCCCGGGAGGCATGGAGTTGAACATGGACAGTCTGCGCGGGCTCGCGCAGGGTGAGGGATTGACCCAGATAATCGAGGGACTTGAGAAGTCCACGATGTACGATGCCATCAAGCCTGCTCTGGATCAGTTCAAGTCGGACCGCAAGCTCTCTGAGATAACGATTGCGCTGGACAAGGCATTGATCGGCACGAGCGAGAAATTCGCCCACTTCTACCCTCTCTCGGTTCTGCCGATCGTGAACTACATGACGCGTAAGAAGGTAGAGGTGGACAATATCAGGGTGATTGCGAGAGGGAAGGCGAGCGGCCTCTCGACTAAAGTGATCGAGGATCTGTTGGTGGTGTGAAGTGGAGATCGCGGTGATCGGCTCTGAGGAGTTCGTCGTCGGCTTCAGGCTTGCCGGCATAAAGAAAGTATACGCCGTCTCGCCGGACAACCTGCTAGAGAAGATCGTGCAGGTCATGGACGAGCCGGAGGTCGGCATACTGGCGGTCCACACACAGGATCTAGAGAGGCTGCCACCGCAGCTTCGGGCGAAGATGATGGACAGCGTCGACCCGGTCGTCATCCCGGTGGGCCTGGAAGAGGGCGACATGAGAGATAAGATTCGAAGGGCGATGGGGATCGACCTTTACAAATCAAAGTGACGGGAGCGCGCTCGATATGGTGGAAAAGACGAAGGGAAGGATAAGCAGGGTTGCGGGACCAGTCGTCACGGCGAAGGGGATATCGCCGAGGATGTACGATGTCGTGTTCGTGGGCCAGCTCAAGCTCATGGGCGAAGTCATCAAGCTAGTCGGTGACAAGACGATCATCCAGGTCTACGAGGACACGTCCGGCATCAGACCAGGAGAAGAGGTCGTTGATTCGGGCGCACCGCTCCAGGTCGAGCTCGGGCCGGGCTTGCTCTCGAGCGTCTACGACGGCGTCCAAAGACCTCTTCCCGTGCTTAGGGACAAGCAAGGCGATTTCGTATCCAGAGGCGTCACCGCTCCAGGCCTCGACAGGTCGAAGAAGTGGAAGTTCAGGCCGACCGTGAAGAAGGGCGATGACCTTCAGGGCGGCGCGATCATTGGCGAGGTGCCCGAGGGCAACATCACACACAGGGTTCTTCTGCCCATCAATTTCAAGGGCAAGGTCAAGAGCATATCGGAGGGTGAGTTCACCGTCGAGGATCAAGTGGGCGAGCTGGATACCGGCCAGAAGCTGAGGCTGATGCAGACCTGGCCAGTCAGGCACGCCAGACCATATGTCGACAAACTGCTCCCCGACATCCCGCTCGTCACTGGCCAAAGGGTTCTGGACATGCTGTTCCCGCTCGCGAAGGGAGGGACAGCTGCGATTCCTGGCGGGTTCGGGACTGGCAAGACGGTCATATCCCAGCAATTGTCCAAATGGAGCGACGCGCAGATAGTCGTCTATGTCGGATGCGGGGAGAGAGGCAACGAGATGACCGAGGTCCTCACAACATTCCCAGAGCTCGAGGACCCCAAGACCGGGAAGCCTTTGATGGGGCGGACGGTCCTGATCGCGAACACATCCAACATGCCTGTCGCTGCAAGAGAAGCATCTGTGTACACGGGCATCACGATTGCAGAATACTACAGGGACATGGGCTACGATGTCTCCCTCATGGCCGACTCGACATCGAGATGGGCGGAGGCGATGAGAGAGATATCGTCCAGGATTGAGGAGATGCCAGGAGAGGAAGGATATCCAGCATATTTGGCGTCGAGGCTCTCGGAATTCTACGAGAGGTGCGGGCGCGTCAAGACGCACTCCGGAAACATCGGCTCGATATCCGTCATCGGCGCGGTCTCGCCCTCTGGCGGCGACTTCAGCGAACCGGTCACGCAGAACACGCTGAGGATCGTCAAGGTGTTCTGGGCACTCGACTCCAAGCTGAGAGAGAGAAGACACTTTCCGGCAATCAACTGGCTGACATCATATAGCCTTTACAACACGACTCTTGAGGACTGGTACAGGAAGAACGTCGCAGAGGACTGGAATGCCGTCCGGCTTTGGGCAATGGAGACCCTCCAGGAGGAGTCGGAACTGCAGGAGATAACGCAGCTGGTCGGTTCGGACGCCTTGCCCGAAGAGCAAAGGTTGACCCTTGAGGTCGCGCGGATGATCAGGGAGTTCTTCCTGCAGCAGAGCGCATACCATCCCGTGGACACATACAGTCCGCTCAAGAGGCAATACGAGTACATGGAC
>JALHSX010000027.1 GCA_022865445.1 Thermoplasmata archaeon
GCTCATCAAGCCCGCGGACAAGGAGTTCCTCACGGCCTACTTCGGGTTCGACAAGCCCGTCCAAGAGCGCTATCTACTCTACATGAAGCACATGCTCACGTTCGACTTTGGCACCTCCTTCTCACAGGCAGAGCCTGTGTGGAACCTGCTACAAGAAAGGATCCCCCGGACGCTTCTTCTGTTCGGCCTCGCGACGATCATCTCGTACCTCATAGGCATCTACGTCGGAGCATACATCGCGTGGAAGAGGGGCGGAATAGGCGACGGGACAGCGGTCGTGACCAGCCTGGTGTTCTTCAACATGCCGTCCTTCTGGATAGGCCTGATATTCCTCGTCGTATTCGCCGCGCAGTTCCACTTGTTCCCTCTGACAGGGTGGTTTGACCCCTCTGTCCACCTGTGGAAGCCCCTGAACATCCTGTGGCACATGGCGCTCCCACTCATTGTACTGGTTCTCCTCGAGCTCGCAGGCACAGTTCTCCTCATGAGGACGGCCATGCTGGACATCATAGGCGAGAACTACATGGTAACCGCCAAGGCCATCGGGCTGCCCGAGCGCACGGTGCTGTTCAAGCACGGCGCCAGGAACGCCATGCTGCCCGTCGTTACCTCGTTCATCATATCCATCGTGTTCGCCATCAGCGGCGCGGTTGTGCTCGAGAACGTGTTCACGTTCCCTGGGGTCGGTGCGCTCTACATCCGATCGCTCACGCAGCTGGACTTCCCCGTGGCTGAAGCCACATTGTACATCATCACATTGCTCGTGCTCGTCGGCAACTTCATCGCCGACATGATATACGGTTATCTGGACCCGAGGGTGAGGATCTGATGACAGAGGGAACCACCTGGACTGACTCCTCGAAGAAGAAGGCCAAGCCGAAGGGTCTCCCCAAGGCGGACGAGATATTCTCCGATTCGACCCTGAGGAAGCTCATGAAAGGGCCGGTGCGCACCTGGAAGCTATACAGGAGCTCCAAGACGGGCCTAGCTGGCTTTGGCATAGTGCTCGGGTTCCTGATAATGGCCGTGTTCGCGCCCTTCATATCGCCATACAGCGCTGAGTTCCGGGCTCCGGCGGAGGATGTCTTCTACGCGAACAACGTGGAGATCGGCATTACAGAGCAGTACAACTGGAGCGCCCCAATTGGACTTCTTGCGGACACGAGGGAGGAGCAGCTCATAGGCCTGATGGTGCACTCAGCGGACGCGGGCAAGGCGCTCATCTACCCGGTGGGGACCGGGGTCCAGGAGATTGAGATACAGGATCCGACGACCTACACGCTCCCCGTAGGCTTCGACTACATCGAGTACGTGCACTTCCCCCGGGTGGCCGGGGAGACTTCCTACTTCCTAATACTGGATGGTCGGACCGTCTTCGAGTACGCGAGCAACCTCATAGACCTCAACGTCGAGTGGGACGTGGGCTTCGAGCCGAAGTTCATATCCAACCTGTGGAACGCTTACACGCTGGCGTTGAGGGAATCCCGCCTCGCGCTCGTGATGGCAGACGAGCACAACGTATGGCTATATGACAAGGTCCCGAGGGACGCTCTAGGGCTCTACCCCGTCAGGACCTTCACTGACTCCATCACGATCAACGACGCGACCATAATCGGCAACCCGCTCGTTGTCGACGGGGACTCCGGCAGTGTCGTGATAGTTCCCACATCATCGGATCTCCGTGCGTACAGGATAGATGTCGAAAAGACCCTACTCACCGACAAAGTTCAGAACATCCAGCTAGGGGCGCAGATGTGGAGGAAGAACTACACACTGAACGGTAATGCCTTCACTCCGATCGATTCGAAGAACATGATCACCTTCCCATACGCCCAGGGTGGGGACGCATTCGGTCAGACCGTCATCCTGCTCGCGACGACCGATGACAACCTCATAGCTTATCAGCGGGAGACTGGCGAGATCGCGTGGTCAGGCCCGCTGATAATGCCCGGAGTCGCCAACATCCAGATTAGCAATCTCTATCCTTCGCCCGCAGCAGTCATAGTAACTGGCAAGGCCGAGAGCCGAGGATTCATCGCGGGAGTTGACGCCGAGACTGGCTCCGTGAGGTACAACAGGACGATGTTCTCGCTCACTGAGGGCTACATCAACAGCCCCCCGCAGTATGTGAGCGGCTTGGGCACTTTCGTGTACAGCTCCGACAGGGGCATCATATACCTCTCGGACGGCCTCCTCGGAATCAACGCAACCTTCGCGGCTCCGAGCGGGGGCGCTCTCACGCCCGTCTCGTTCCTGGGCAACATATACATCGCCTCGAGCGTCACTGGCAACTACTTCTCGGTCATCACGAAAGATAACACGCTCTACACCGCTACCCTGTCGGGCGTGAACAAAGCACCTCTACCTCCAGGGAAGTACCCTTCGGGCAACAGATACATCCTGGGCACCGACTATGAGGGCCATGACATACTGGCATGGGTCATCTACGGTACAAGGTCGGAGCTCATGGTGGGCATCACCGCGGCGTTCGTCGCGGTATTGATAGGTACCGTGGTCGGGCTTGTGGCTGGATTCTACCCTGGCATCATCGACACCTTGTTGATGCGCGCTACGGACGTCATGCTGAGTCTGCCAGGCCTCGTCATTCTGCTGCTGTTCGCCGCGGTCTTCGGACCGTCTCTTATCAACATCATGATAATCATAGCGATACTATCCTGGGCTGGCATCGCGAGGGTCATTCGTTCCGTCACGCTCTCGCTCAAGGAGCGCGCGTTCGTGGACGCGGCCATCATTGCTGGCGCAAGCGAGTCTAGGCTCATATTCAGGCACATCGCGCCGAACGTGTTGCCCTACACTTTCCTGTACATGACCTTCACCATCAGCGGAGCCATAGTCACCGAGGCCATACTCGCGTTCCTCGGGTTCGGGGATGTGAACCATGTCACCTGGGGCATGATGCTCCAGTTCCTGCAGATAAGCGGACACTCCCTGACGGCCTGGTGGTGGCTCCTCCCGCCCGGAATCTGCATCACCCTCCTTTCGCTGAGCTTCTACCTCATCGGCAGGGCCTTCGACGAGGTCGTAAACCCCAGGCTGAGGAAGAGGTGATCAAATGGCGCTCGTCGAAGTCGAGAATCTGAAGGTGTACTTCAAGATTCAGAACGGCTGGGTCAAGGCCGTGGACAACGTCAGCTTCAGCATAGACGCCGGTGAGACCATGGGCCTGGTAGGAGAGAGCGGGTGCGGCAAGACCACGGCCGCGTACGCCATCACGCAGCTGCTGCCTCCAAACGGCTACATCAAGGGCGGCTACATATTCTTCAGAGAGCCACCGAGGACGAAGGCGTACCGGCTGGAGTACAACCAGACGTTGAGGGACACGAAGGCTCGGGAGCGCGAGATATCTGCACTGAGGAGCAGGCTCACACCACTGCTCGAGGAGATGAAGGCCATCGAGGAGCGGATGGCTCAGACGAAGTCGGAGGGCGACACTGCAACAAAGACGCACCTTCAGGGGATCGCAGAAGAGGCTGGCGATCTGACCGACAGGCTCCACGCGCTAACTTACTTCTATGACCTTCTGGGGAAATCCAAGCTCAAGGATGGTCGCCTCGACGATTTCAACGAGGAGATCAGGAAGATCCGATGGAAGGAGATCTCGATGATCTTCCAGGGAGCCATGAACGCCTTCAATCCCGTCTTCAGGGTCGGGGACCAGATCATGGAGGCGATCCAGCTCCACGAAGATGTGGACGACGAGGAAGCGGTCAAGCGCGCCAAGGAGCTCTTCAGCTTCGTCGGCATCCCAGAGGATCGGATCACCAACTACCCGCACGAGTTCAGCGGGGGGATGAAGCAGCGGGCCATGATAGCCCTCGCGCTCGCGCTGTCCCCAAAGTTCGTCATCGCGGACGAGCCGACGACAGCATTGGACGTCATCACGCAGGACCGCATCCTGTTCGAGATACGCAAGCTACAGGAGAAGCTTAGGATGGCCATGATGATCATAACGCATGATGTGAGCGTTGTGGCCGAGGTGAGCGACAAGATCGCGGTCATGTACGCCGGCAGGATCATGGAGATCGGGAGGACCGTCCAGGTGTTCAAGAACACGGCTCACCCATACACCTCGGGCCTTCTGGGCTCCTTCCCATCGATCGAGGGGGAGAGGCGCAGGCTCATCTCCATTCCAGGCTTTCCGCCGGACCTCGTCAACCCGCCTTCCGGATGCCCGTTCCACCCGAGATGCCAGTACGCGCAGAAGAACTGCTCCGAGGCTGTTCCGGCGGGGATCGAGCTGGAGCCTGGGC
Source organism: Thermoplasmata archaeon (assembly GCA_022865445.1). Lineage (GTDB taxonomy): Archaea > Thermoplasmatota > Thermoplasmata > UBA10834 > UBA10834 > COMBO-56-21. The sequence continues at coordinate 4,272 of JALHSX010000027.1, forward strand.
ACATGTCGTACTGCCACTACGCAAAGGAGCTGCAGCCTAAGATGAGGAGGCTTGGTAGCTGATGCCTGCCGGTAAAGGTGTAGTGGTCAAGGTCACGAACCTCAAGAAGTACTTCGAGCTCAGCCGGGGGTTCTTCAGCTTCGGCAAACCCGTGTTCGTGAAGGCCGTCGACGACGTGAACTTCGAGATACACGAGGGAGAGATCCTTGGCCTTGTCGGGGAGAGTGGATGCGGCAAGACGACTACTGGCCGTCTGCTCACGAGGCTCGAGGAGCCCACAGGCGGGTCCGTGTTCTTCCTGGGCAGGGACATCGCGCTCCTCGAGTCCGACAACCTGAAGGTCTTCAGGCGGAACATCCAGATGGTCTTCCAGGACCCCTACGAGAGCCTCAACCCGCGCACGACCGTCCTCCTGACCGTAATGGAACCGCTGATCAACCATCACATTGGCGGCAGCTACGAGGACCGGGTCGAACTGGTCATCAAAGCCCTTGAGGACGCGGGCCTGGCCCCCGCCAAGGAGTACCTGAGCAGGTTCCCTCACGAGCTGAGCGGGGGGCAGAGGCAGAGGGTGTCGATCGCGAGGGCGTTGGTCATCAACCCGAGGATCATAGTCGCGGACGAGCCCGTGTCCATGCTAGATGTGTCCATCCGGGCGGGCGTGCTCAACCTCATGCTCGACCTCAGGGACAAGTACAACATACCGTACCTTTTCATCACGCACGACATCGCGGTCGCCCGATACGTGAGCGACCGGCTCGGGGTCATGTACCTCGGGCGCGTGGTCGAGCTCGCGGAGACGGACAACGTCATATTCCAGCCGAAGCACCCGTACACGCGCGCGCTGATTTCTGCGGTGCCTGTACCGGACCCCGATCACAAGCACGGGAGGATACATATCAAGGGAGAGATACCTAGCGCGACCAATGTGCCGCTCGGGTGCAGGTTCAGGCCTAGGTGCCCGTTCGGCTTCAACGAGTGTGGCTGGGAGGGGAAGGACCTCGCCAGCTGGCTGCTCGAGGACGAGAAAGTGTCCTCCGCCGAGCATCTCATGAACGCGCACATCGGCAAGATAGAGCCAAACGGATTCTCTCTGATATTCGAGATCAAGGAAGGTGGCGACGCCACCAAGGTGCTGGAGTTCCTGAAGGCCAAGGCGGCGGAGCTCAAGGACAAGATGCCAATGTTCCAAGCGATCTGGTCCATGGACATGATGCCCAGAGACAAGGAGCTGGTCCTGAAGACTAGTTCCGTGCACGTGTCGGGCGAGTATGTTGCGAGGGAGCTCCTTGAGAAGCTCGTGGAGTCGGTCGACTTCAAGAGCCGCGGCCACCCCATGTACGGCACCATACTCAACGCGGACGTGTCGATTGCATCCGTGGTCCTCACCATCGGCCAGGAATCCGCCCAGAAGGCCGAGGGCGAGACCACTAAGGTCGAGACGACCGTGGGGTTCCTCCAGGACTTCGTCAAGAGCCTGGTCAGGAGCGGTTACTCGGAGTTCAAGGGAGCAGGCAAGGTGACCGGGGAGACGGACAAGGTGATCGTGTCGTGCCGCCCGGCCAAGCTCACCGCGGCGAGGGTCGCACAGGAGGCGGCCGATATCATAGCCAAGGGCATGCTCACGAACCCGGACTCCGCCTTCCACAACCTGCTTCTCAGTCCGGTTGCGACCCGCCGCTCGGTCAAGGTCAAGGTATGCGCAGGAGAGAGGAAGTGGGAGCAGTTCGCCAGTGAGGCCAAGAAACTGTTCGAGCAGAGGGCCGATGAGGGCAATATGGCAGCGAAGGCGGTCGGGCCCGCGGAGATCAAGACCTTCAAGGGCGTCGAGGACTCGGTCGTGGTGAGCTTCGCGCAGGTCGTAGAGCCGCCGCTGATCGATGTCGGAGGCGGTCACAGGGTCGCATGCTACCTGTTCAAGCCACCGGCGGAGTAGCGCACCAGTTTTGGACCGTGGGGTAATGGTAATCATCGAGAAGGCCAAGAAACACTGGGTCACGGCGACCCTCTATCTAGTGTTCTCGCTTTTCTTCGTGGTGGCGTGCCTGGTTTCGGCGAACACCTACAGCGCGATAGCCAAGGCCCAGCGGGACATCTCCCTGCTGAACCCCGGGTTCGACGCGGAGATCGTCCGGAAAGGGCACTTGAACATCTCCTTCAATGTGCAGCTCTACAATCCGTCGCGGTACACGCTGCACGTGTACACCCTATCCTGGTATGCAAAGCTCGAGAACGCATCGAGCCCGGATGAGACGGTGATCCCTGTCGGCGAGGACTATGTGGGCCCGACTCAGTACCTCGAGGTCCCCGCGAAGACCACCCTGAACTACACTCTGTGGTTCGAAGTGGACGACCCCGCCACGCTCTCGAAGCTCTTCGGGTTCATCAACTCCAGCCATGGGCTCGGGCAGAGCTACACCCTAGAGACCCTGCCATACATGCATGACTTCTCTATTATGTTGATAATCGGCGAGTTCGAGCACGAGTACCTCAGGGAGGCCTACCTGAACAACCTCGTGACCGTGAATCTCACCTACTCCTCTGAGGAGGCGCTCGCATGAAGCTGACAAAGGACGATGTCGTCAAGCTCACGCTCGTGTCAGCGATCAGCGCCCCGCCGATCGCATTCATGACCTTCGACTTCATGTTCCCCAGCATATCCACCCCGTCCCTTCAGAAGAGCCTTATGGTCGTGTTCCTGCTGTCCATTCTCACTGGCATGCCGTCCGGGTTCTTCACCAGACGCCCAGACCTGGCAATGGTCTCAGTATTCTTCTACACGGCAGTCGGCTATGCGCTGGCGGTCTTGCTCTACTCCGCCCCGTACACGTTGTACAACCTGGAACAGGTGCTCTCGGATTTCTACTATGCCATGTTCTTCAGGTTCACGATCATCCTCATTTTCCTGTTCATACTGGGCGGGTTCATGGGAGCGGTCTTCGGGCAGTTGGTAAAGGACTGGATTCGGGGAGAGGAGACCCAGCTGACCTTCAGGGGCGGCTTGAGGGGCTAGGCAGGGCACGAGAGCACACCTGAACCCTCAGGGAATGGTATATTCTAGCCAGAACGGCTCCGTACTCCTCAGAGAGCGGCTCGCGAGGCGATCTCGATGGCAAAGAGGAAGATCATAGAGATAGACGAGGACAAGTGCACTGGCTGCGGCGCGTGCGTCACGCAGTGCGCTGAGGGGGCATTGCAGATAATAGATGGCAAGGCCAAGGTCGTGAACGATGTGTTCTGCGACGGCCTCGGGGCGTGTATCGGAGAGTGTCCTACCGACGCGCTCAAGATTGTGGAGAGGGACGCTCCCGAATTTGATGAGAAGGCGGTCGAGCAGCATCTGCGCCGGGAGAAGCACCAGAAGAAGGAGCCGATAGGCGTAGAGCCGTGCGGATGTCCATCGCACAACCCGATGATACTGACCGCTACACAGGCCAAGAGCTCGCGCGCGAAGCGCGGAGAACCGGCCGAGGCCGAACTGCCGCCCGAGCTGACCAACTGGCCTGTCCAATGGAAGCTCGTGACCCCTTCGATGCCCTTCTTCAAAGGCAAGGACATACTGATCGCCGCGGACTGCGTCCCGTTCGCATACAGGGATTTCCACGGGAAGTTCCTCTCGGGAAAGCCAGTGATCATCGGCTGCCCCAAGCTGGACGACGCCCAAGGGTACCTCGACAAGCTCACTGACATATTCAAGGACGGCACGCCGAAGAGCGTGACCCTGGTCCATATGGAGGTTCCGTGCTGCCACGGGCTCCAGAGGATAGTCGACGAGGCCGTGAAGAGGTCCGGCAAGGACATCCCAGTGAAGACGACGGTAGTGGGCATCAAAGGGCACATAATCAGATCCGGCTGACTCCCATGGATAGGCTATTCAGCAAGAACGCCATCTCCGCAGAAGATGACCCTGGAGATATCGTGGACAAGAAGAGCGCTCCGTATACCTCCCGAAGTGCGAACTGAACTGGTCGCGAGGCTGGAAAGACTGAGCATGTTCTTCCCCGAGATGAAGACCAAGATGAAGATAGGCATCACGCGATTCTATGATGGTCTTGTGTTCCAGTCCAACGAAGGACGCGTGAAGCTGATGGTCGACGTCCGTAGGACGAGGAAGGGCGTCTGGAAATACCCCACCCATTGGACTCTGGCACACGAGTTCATGCACCTCGCGCAGTTCAACTCGGACGGTATCCCGAGTGGCGAGAGAGCGTGCGACGTCTACACCCTCTCTCGGCTTCCGCCAGAGCTCATCGACGAAGCGCCCAGCTACCTCGTGGTGTCAAAGGGCACTCGGAAGATCTGGGACCATAGGCACGCCAAGATAGCGCACGAGCTTGCCAAGGAGGCACTGAGGCAGCGAGACAATGGTCACAAGAGATACGCTCTTTGGTGGGAGGACGAGTTCGAGGAACGCGGCGAGAATATCTGATGTCGTCGCGTTTCCCTTATGCACTACCCGAAAAGCGGCTGGCGGGCGTGAAGGGGTTCGAACCCGCTCTGCTGGCTTGTTTCTAATCTGCAGTCTTGGGTTTTCAGGGGAGAGCGCCCCAAACCCCTTGTTTTTCTTTCTCTCAAAATCACTCTGCGCGTCAACGCGTTCCTGTGCTTTTCTACGGGGCGGGCGCCTTCGGGGGCACAATCATGTTACAGTCCGAGAGGTAAGAACGGTCCTGAATGGATTGAATCC
>JALHSX010000028.1 GCA_022865445.1 Thermoplasmata archaeon
ACATATAGGGCAAGAAGGGTGTTTATTGGTATCTGTCATACACGACCAGCTCCTCGATTCTCTTTCTGGGAGTGCGTTCTGGCGTCTCGTCCGGATAGCCCAACGGGGTCAGGGCCACTACCCTGACGTCTTGTGGAATCCCAAGTATCTCTCGGACCTTATCCTCCTTGAACGAGGCGATCCAACAGGTTCCGAGACCTGCTGCCTGAGCTGCGAGCGTGAGATGGTCGACTGCTATGGTGACATCGATCACGTGGCTGCTCATGTAGCCTCCAACGGTTGGGAACGCATCGTCCGGAATCCCACATGCCACAAGGACGATGGGAGCCTGCGCGATGAACTTCTGGCCATTCGAGGCGGCAGCAAGTTTCAACTTAGTCTCTTCATTCCTGGCAATCACGAATCTCCAGGGCTGAGCGTTGCACGCGGAGGGTGCAAATCTTGCGGCATTCAGAACATCCCTTCGAAGCGACTCGGGGACAGGGGTCGGTTTGTATCTCCTGACGCTCCTGCGAGTCTTGATGGCCTCCATCAAGTCCATTGATTCACTGTCTTTTTAGTAACCATTGACAGAACATTAACTTTTGCCTGTCATTTTTGCTGAGCGAGAACATCTGGCTGATGAGGCTGATTCCCGACAGCTCTCCTAGCCCTCGATGAGCTTGATCAATGTCGAGGTTCTCAGGACTCCGGGGAACGCTCTGAGCTCGTCGACCTTCTTGTTCAGCTCATCTAGAGAATCTGCTCTAAGTCTCACGGCGACGTCAAACTCCCCTGAACACTCGAACACGCTGTCCGACAGCTGTCTGGCTTTCTCCTTGACAGCAGTCGTCCGGCCGACGTTCGTGTCTATGAGCACTATCCCCTCCACACCTATGGGTGATGTCTCGACCGTGAACTTCTTGATGATGCGCTCCCGGGTGAGTTTCTCGATCCTAGCGCGGACCGCCCTCTCAGTCAGACTGATCTGGCGGGCGATCTCGGTGTTCTTCATCCTTGAGTTCCCTCTGAGAAGATTGAGGATCTTGACGTCTGTGTCGTCCATGAGCAGGGTAAGGGTGTTCCTGTTTTCGTACCTTTCGCTCGCTGACGGTCAGATTATGAATTGGCAGCTTGGTCGAGAGTTCCGAAGGAGACACGTCAGCAATCCTTTATTATCAAGAATACCTCTGCGACTCCCCCGACGAAGGAAATGCCCGACCAGGGCATGGGTGAGTCTCTGTGGGAGAGGAATCTCGGAAGATTCGGGAGTTGCGGAACATCAAGATAACAGCGGCCGCGCTGATTGTGGTCGCTGTAGTCCTGATAAGCGGTGTGATCTACGTCGGAATGACCAGCAAACGTGGAAGCGGAACCGTGCTCGTTTACTGCACCGCCAACCACGCTCTCACGCTTGATCCCGCCGACGCGGACGATATCGGATCGATCGCGCCAATAAGCAACATTTACGAGACCCTCATCAGGTATTCATCCGATGAGGAAGCCCTGGGATTCCTGGAGGGTTTGGCAACTAGCTGGACAACATCCACCGACGGCCTCTGGTACAACTTCACGCTCCGCGAGCGCGTCCGGTTCTCGAACGGAAACCTGCTGACAGCATCCGATGTCAGGTTCAGCATCGAGCGCGTCCTTTCCATGGACTCCCCGAACACAGGGATTGCGCGAATCCTCAGCAGGAGCATCGATCTGAACAGCACTCAAGCCTTGGACGACTGCCACTTGTCGATAAAGCTGAAAGAGCCATATGCTGGATTCCTTGCGACGATAGCCCAGCCATTCCCTCTGTCGATCCTCGACCGCGAGTCCACGCTCGAGCATTATTCGGCGGCGGACAAGTATGCCCACGATTTCATGAGCAGCAATCCAATAGGAACAGGGCCCTACATGCTTGAGAGATGGCAGAAGGGAAGCGAGGTGGTCTTGGTCAAGAACCCTCTACATTGGAGAGGGTGGTCCGGCAACCACACTGACAAGGTGGTGATCAAGGAGGTCGCGGATGCGGAGTCGATCACGAGCGCCCTTCAGGCGGGCAAGGCCGACATTGCCGATGTCCCCATATCGAACCTATCCGATATTGCGGGCTACCCAGACCTCGTTGCCAAGACGTTCCGAACCTATGACATCGAGATCGCTGTCATGAACATGGCCCATTCGAGGACGAGCCATTCGTTCATGAAAGACCCGAAGGTCCGACAGGCCCTTTCCTACGCTTTCGACTACCTCAATACCTCGGTACAGTTGTATCAAGGCCATATGGAAGGACTGAACGGCTGCATACCAAACGGCCTCCCGTTCTCTGCGGAATCGCAGCCCATGAAGCGTTTCATCTACAACCTGAACTTGGCCTCCGACCTGCTCAACTCCTCGGGCTACTTCCTCGACGTCGCGAACCACCGGTTCAACGGGACCACGATGGAGCTAGTCGTTCAAGGTGGGGACCCGCTCCGGATGGCCTCTGCGGATTCATATGCTGTCAGCCTCCGGAGGCTGGGAGTCTTTGCCACTGTAGAGGAAGGCAACAGCAGCATCCTTGAGAAAAGTGGCAACTGGGACATGTTCTTCGCGAAGAAGGCGCTTCGTTATCCAGACCCGGATGACTATGTGACCCAACTCCTCGTTTCCTCTGCGAGTGGGGGCGATTTCTTCCGCTCCGGCATCTCTGACTCCATCATCGATTCTGCTGCTCGTGCAGCTTCTGCGAGCATGTCGGAATCCTCCAGGCTCAGAGCCTATGGACTGATCTGGCAGGAATCGAATGAGAATCCGAACATGATCTTGATCGGGCAGCTCGATTGTGTCCTGGTTTCGAAGAACCTTGCGATGGGATTTCAATTCGACCCGGTCATGAGGCTTGACTTCTACACATTGTGGAGAAGCGCGTAGTTGGCACGGCGTTCGTTGGCGAGAAGAAGTGGGCCCAACCGGATTCGGACCGGTGACCTCCCGGTTATCAGCCGGGTGCTCCAACCATGCTAAGCTATGGGCCCATGATGGCTCTTGCGCCATACCGTAATGTGCATTAAATACTTTCCGTGTTGGCTTCGATGCCATTCACTTCTTCAGCGACAGCTTCACGTAAGAACTGTTGCAGGGTTTCCCCTTGAGCACATGGACCTCGAGGTTGGTCAGATCATAGACTATCGAGAAGATGGTCTCCGAGACGTCCAGTGGATGCCTCCCCGGGTCTGCATGCCGACATATCGAGCCGGGCTTGTTGACGTGATCGCTGAGAATGGACTTGAGCGAGTCCACTGTCACCTCTCCAAGTTGGTCCTCGATGAGTCTCAGGGCTCTGTTGTACCTGAAGACCGAACATGTGATCGACGAAGGATCCGATTCGAATCTCTCCATCTTCGTGGAAATGTAGTGGTTCGTATGCACGAGGTATCCGTCGAAGGCATACAGCCAAGCGCAGTCGGTCGCGGAGCCCTCGAGAGAGTATATCTCCCCGTTCTTGTCAGAGACGATGTTGTTGTAGCTCGATGCGCGCTCGGCGGGCATCGCGAAGACCATAGCCTCGCCAATCCGCTTGGCCTCAAGCACCTTCCTGACCGGGAATATCTTCGGGATGCCGATTCTCACGTCGTTGGGATCGAGCGCGTTGCCTGTGAGACTTATGCCGGCACTGTTCATCCCGCAGGAAGGCAGGAGGCCGGCGTACGAGGTGGCGAAGAACTCTGGCTTCCCGTTCGGTTTCGCATGCAAGAGCACGACCGTGTCTAGGCAGTCGTTCGACCAGTCCTCGTTGTGGGCCGCTAATACCCTTCCATCGGAGGTGACATCGCCGTTGACCGCGATGTCGGTGCACCCCTTGAAACCCTGTGACGAAAGCAACTCATGGCAACACATCGCGAAGGTGTCTTCGAAGGGCAGCTTAGCACCCTCAGAGTACCCTTTGATCTCCTCCACGAAGCTCGGATAGAATTCCTCCGCATATGGCAGAAAGAGCTTGGACCGCTCGACTGCCTTCTGCCAGGTATAGCCAGTGCCGTACTGCACTGCGGCAGAGATTGCCTTCCTGTACGCGACACCTCTCGCGCTGCAGATCTTACCTATCTTCTTGCCCATCTCGAAAGGTCTGCCCGAGGCCTCCACCAACGGCAAAGTGCTCTTCCTGCTCATGATATCGGAGAGCCCTGAGGGCATTCCACCGTAAAATAATGTGTCGTATCCGCGGCGACTACCTACCGTACTGTGTGAAAGCCTGGAGCATCTTCATCGTAGTCTTAGGTATCTTCTTCCGTGAGTCGACCGACACGCCCGTCTCCGTTATCGTCATCGGGCGAGGCATGGTATCATGCTGCGAACCCCTGAACTTCTCGATCGTCACGCATCGATCGGTCTTGTTTGCCACCATCCGTTTGTGGAGCCTTATCTCCCCCCTAGAGATGAATATCTCCGGCTCGAGCTCAGTCTGGTCCGGAAGATCGGTGACGATGAGGCTCGTCACTCCTGACTCCGAAAGGAACCTGAGCAACGACACTATGCTCGTGGACAGATCATCCATCATCTCCGATAGATGTTTCAGGGACGTGAGGGAATCGATCACCACTCGCGAGTATTTCACGTCCTGGAGCTCCTGTTTCAACATCAGTTGGAGCGACGGTATGGATATCTCCGGGGCAGTCTGTTTCATCGCTTCCGTCTTCGCGCTCGGACCCGCATCGCGCAGGGAGCCAACACTCCTCTGAGCGGCCACCTCGACCATCGAGACGCGCTTGCTGAATGACTTCGAGGCAGGGTGCACGTCGAGGATCCTTATCTTGCCGACATCCCATCCGAGCGCGCGCACATTCTCCCTTATCTCAACGGGAGGTTCGTCGATCGCTACCAGGAGCGCGCGCTCGCCCTGCTTCACGCCTTGATGGAGGAATTGGATCGCCAGGATAGACTTGCCGCTGCCCGTCGTCCCTGACACCACATACGGCCTTCCTGGGATGAGGCCGCCCCTCAACATGTCATCGAGTCCGGGCACGCCAGTGCTGACCCTATCGCCGCTCGGCTGCGCGGTCATATTCCGCTGCCCCCTTCGTGAGACACGTCAGGCGGTGGCGGGGGTGGTATTTCTTGAATCTGATCGGGAGGGGGCAACGTTTCCGCTTGGGGAGGCGGAGGCTCGTTTGGGGCAGCAGGAGCCGTTGCCAAGACCTCTGAAGGTGCCGGCGGAGGAGTCTCCTCTTCCTTCGCCTCGGCTTCCTTCCCGGATTTCTCGCCCGCGAGGGTCTTGATCGTCACTCCGTCAGAAGATATCTTCATGCTCCTCAGACTGCTGTCATGGGACGACCCTCTGTACTTCTCGATGGTCACGCCTCGGGTCATTCCGCGTCCGTTGATCCACTTGTGGAGTCTGATCTCCCCTCTTGCGATGTGCACTTCGACCTCGGGCTTGGATATCTCGGGCAGCTGGACGGTCAGCAGGCTCGTGACCCCCAGGTCAGAAAGGAGCCTGAAGAAGGAAATGAGCGTGGAGTTCTCCTCGCTTGTCCTTATGTAGAAATACTTGAGGGAGGTCAGAGAGTCCACCACTACCCTGGAGTACTTCCTCTGCCTCATCTCCTGTTTCAACAGCTCTTGGATC
>JALHSX010000199.1 GCA_022865445.1 Thermoplasmata archaeon
CAATCTGGCCGTTTTGGGGCAGCCAGACGATTACCAAAGGCTTAAAAGGCATAGAGGGCATTTACCTGCAATCATATGTTTCGAACCCCCAAATGGAGGGCTCATTGATGGCAGAAGACGACCTGATGAAAGTCAAAGTTTGCTTTATCGGAGATGCAGGCGTTGGCAAGACTAGCCTGATCAAGAGATATGTTCTGGACGTCTTCGACGACAGGTACATCGCGACGATCGGCACGAAGGTCACGAAGAAGATCGTTGACGTCGACGGTCAGGTCAAGGTCATGATGCTGGTCTGGGACATCATGGGTCAGAAAGGGTTCAGGGAACTCCTGCGTGAGGCCTATTTCTTCGGAGCTCATGGGGCCATCGCAGTGTGCGACCTCACGAACAAGGAATCCCTCGAAGAACTGAGGTACTGGATCAAGGCGCTGACGGACGTCGCAGGCGATGTCCCGATTGTGTTCGCCGGCAACAAGGTCGATCTCGAGAATGACAGGGTCATCAAGGAGCAGGACCTTCAGGAGCTGGCCTCGAAGTACAAGGGGAAGGCTTATTTGACGAGCGCAAAGACCGGCCAGAACGTTGAGACCGTGTTCAAGACCCTCGCCGCGGCGATGGCCGAGAAGATGAAGAGCCAGTAGTCGGGCCTCTGTCCATTCCCAGCATTGATAACGAGTTGAGAATGCTTATAAGCCCAGCGCAGTCTATAAAACCGTACCAGATGCAAGGGGAAGTTGGCTGTGCAAGTGAGCAAACGCCTTATAGCGGGAAGTGAAACACGATACAGCAGACCCATGAGGCTACTCGCCGTCTTCTTCGCTTTGTTCCTCGTCGCATCGCCTTTCCTGGCGATAGCCCATCACGGTTCACAGAACGCGGCAGCGGCATCCCTTCCAACTTGGATAAGAGCATTTCATCTTCACGAGGGCGTTGCATATGTCCCGGGCGATAGCTATGACTGGTTGAACTCATCCGGACCAGCGAATCCGTCCCGAACTGATTACGACGGAGATAGTGTCGAGGGCATCACACTGCGGAAGGCGGGGCAACCCCACACTCAGCATGCATGGATTCTCTATCCGCAAGTAGGTTCGAACGTTTCCATTGCAGGCAATATGAACGTCTATGTCTGGGCTAGAGGCGTTGACAACAACTCGGGAATCGTCATGGTTGCGCGATTCTATGACATAGTCGCATCACAGTGGTCGAGCCCTCAGAGTGGATTTGAGATTGGCAACGCGACGTTGTCTCTTGTCGGTCCCGACTACTCAGTGCTCAGCTTGTATTCTTTTTCGATCGTTGGGGTGACCCGCGTCATAACAACGGGTCATTTTCTCGCGCTGACCATTGAACGGCAGGACAGTGACAACAACCGGCTCGTGATCTACTATGACAAAACCGACTATGACTCGTACATCACTTTCGACACAAGCACATCCGTGAACGTCGCTTCTGCTCAAATCGAGGATTCGTCTGGGTCTCCGCGAGGAGTCTTCTCGGATCAGGAGAACGCGATTGTGGCGGCAAACGTGACAGACCCGTTTGGGGCTTATGATATCGCGGGGGTAGAGGCGCGTGTCTTCAACGGGAGCACGGAGACGGTCACCCCCATGGGCCTCGTTCAGTCAGACACTTCCATTCCGGGGTACTGGAAAAGGTACAGTCTAACACTGGACATTCTGCCTCCGGGCAGCTATACTGTGAATGTCACCGCTAGCGATCCTCAGGGGGCTCCATCCTGGCAGAATCTGTCCTTGACGATATTAGCGGCAGATCATTTCGATGTCTCGGCTCCATCGGCGATTGTCGCCAGGTCCCTCTTCTCGATGACGGTATCAGCTCGAGATTCCTCTGATTCGATCATGACGAATTGGGTGGGGACAGTCCAACTGGCTCCATATGAATCGGACATGTCCACGGGTGGAATGGGGCTGCTAGCCCGAACAACCTTGACCTTCTCTATTGGTGATGCAGGAGTGGTGACCATTTCAGACCAGAGCTATACATTCGGCGAAGAGACGATACGCATCAAGGCCTGGTCCGGATCACATGTTGGCTGGAGCGATCCTGTTGACGTCTCCAGTGGTCCTGTCGTGCGAGTCGACCTCTTGCCGTCGGGTCCTGAGACTGTCATTTCCGGGGATTCAGTGGTCTTCACGGCGACCGGTTATGATGCGTTCGGGAACCAAAACACCACATGGTCTCCTAACTGGACGGTTCCGTCAACCATAGGAGACACCACGATACTTGGTTTCTCGGCGACCTTTGTGTCCTCTCTTGAAGGATCGGACTACATCAAATGCAAGAACGATATGACCGATGCGAATTCCTCGGTCCGCATAGACGTTGTTGCTGGAGGCTTGGTCACAATACTCATCACTGCACCTACTAATCCCCTTGTAATCAGTGAGGGCGCCTCTCAGGCCCTGACTGCGACCGGCTACGATGTCCACGGCAACATCGTGGATTTTGCTGCATTCGCATCTTGGTCCACCAACACCTCAGGCAGGGTCGTCGGCAACGGGTCATCCGCTACCTACACGGCTGGATTCGTCCCAGAGGTCGGAGTCATCAACGTGAGAGATGTGAGAGTGGGCTCTATCATGGGGGTGCTCGATGTCGAGGTCATTGCGGGTTTCTATGGACCTTGGCTCGACACTATCCCTGTCCAGATACAGAATGAAGATGTGGGTACCTGGCAGCTCAGCCTGACCGGATATTGGCATGACGACAATTCAACAGAGCTCCTGGCGTGGTCGGTCGAAGATGTCAACACATCGCTCTACTTCATAACGCACGATTCTGCAGCGAATTCAGTTCTCAAGTTCACCTCTCAGGCGGACCAGAGTGGACAGGACGAGTTCACTCTTTGGGTAGTCGACAGAGATGGATATTGGACATATCAACGGATCTCTGTGAACATAAGGCCAGTCAATGATGCGCCGTTGTTCGTCAATAGTCCTCCGAACCGTCTCTATGTCAGATACGACGAGTCCTATTCTTTTGACTACACCTACTACGTTTCGGACTTGGACAATGCGAGACCCGAGCTCAGACTGAGCGCGGTGATGTCTGGCTCCAGCGACGGAACTGTGAACTTCGACGGATTGATAGCCACGTTCCTCTTCCCGTTGGACCCAAGTCGTGGCTCAACGTACTTCGAAATAGTGACCCTCGCTGTCGCGGATCCTCTTGGGGCGTCCTCCGAGATGAAACTCGTCGTCTACGTAACCGATGACCATCCACCGCGCTTGAACGCCAGCTTGCCTGATGTCACTCTCTACGAGGGCGAGACCCTTCATTACTGCTTCAACCTCGATACCTTCTTCTTTGACGTCGACAGCTCGTACCTCTACTTCACGTTCGGCTTCCATCACATTCAGATCTTCATAGCGTGGAACCACTCAGTCTATGTGAACGCCTCTGAGGAATGGTTTGGAACGACAGACGGCACATTCACAGCCACGGATCCGGAGGGCGCAATCAAAATGGATACCGTGACAGTCACTGTGATCGCGGTCAACGATCCTCCAGTCGTGCAAATCCCAGGATCGATAATAGTGAAGCACAATGTCACCTACTACCTCTATCTGAGCCAGTACGTCTGGGACCCCGACAATTCAATGGAATCGCTCACAATCACATCCAACGATACCCATGTGAAACACACATCGAGCTTCATGGGTAGCCATAGGCTCGAGATACTGTTCCCAGGAAGCCTCCCTGCTTCCGAGACGTACCTCGGACCCTACCTAGCATACGTGCATATGGAGGTGACAGATCCAAGTGGTCTGATGACTCCTTGCGCCTTCATGGTGTTGGTGACAGACGACGCCCCACCGACAGTCATAGCGTCAAATCCTGACATCGTCTATTACTCTTTCTCTGAGGACTCCTATCTGAACAATTCCATGAAATTGTACGACCTGTTCAGAGACTCTGATGACGCGATACTCAATTTCACGATCAGCGGGAACAGCCACATCCACATCAGGGAGTATTCCAACGGTGTGGTCAATCTGTCCGCCGATGTGAACTGGTCGGGGACAGAGATGCTAAACATCATTGCCAGAGACCCTCATCTAGGATGGGCGTCTCTTCGAGCATATGTGACGGTTACAGAGGTCAACGATGCGCCGTGGATCCAACACATCCCGAACATGATAGTAAGGACCGGTCACATAGACGCGCCTTTCTACATACTCAGTTACATCATAGATAGTGATGATGGCCTTGAGAATTTGACGATCACGGCCAGTCCTGCTGAGAACGTGGCCGTCGTTGGAGGATATCTGTATGTCACGCTCCCACATGGCGTGGACGTGATCACTGTCACCATCCAGGCTAGCGACGGAAGGTTGCAGTCCAATATCATAAGCTTCAATGTAGGTGTTTCGAAGACCATGGCGGAGAGGATCGGTTGGCCATACTCGTTTCCGCTAGTTCTTCTCGCAGCAGGGGTTGCGGGCTACTTCCTCGCAAGCAGGATACCGAGGCCTTATGCGCTCGAGAATATCTTCTTGATACACAACGATGGCAGGCTGGTCGCCCATGTCAGCAAAGAGGACAACACCAATCTGGACAAGGATGTTGTGAGCGCCATGTTCACCGCGGTCCAGGAATTCGTCAAAGATTCTTTCCAGAAGGGCGAAGTGGGGCTCAAGAAACTGGAGATCGGTGACAAGAAGGTCACCATCGAGAAGGGGCAGTCGGCTTACCTTGCGCTCATCTACTCTGGTTGGCCGGCAAAGGAGACCTTCGAGAACCTGCCCATGCTGATGAGAGACATCGAGGAGCGCTACAAGGGCAGGCTCGAGAAGTGGAACGGCACCATGAAGACCATGAGGGGCGTCGACAAGATGCTCCAAGAGTTCATGGCAGACACGTACAAGCCCGGGACATGGCACGAGGAGGAAGGGCTCGAGGAGGCTCAGTGGGTCGACATCCTCGAGAAGGAGGCCTAGTCGCGGTCTTCCTCAGCCTTTCTCATCGCATACTCGTACAGCGTTTCCTCGTGAGGTCCGAGATCCACACCGAATTCTCCCATCATCTTCAGTGCGACCGCTCGTCTCATGAACCTCATGGGAAGACATCCCGTGTACAGTAGCCAGTCGTGGAACAACTTGAGCGAGAAGCGTTCCCCGAGGGCTCGTTCCGCCTCATCTCTCAGTTGCATGATAGCGAGTTTTCCGAGGAAGTACGAGGAGAAGTATGTCGGGGACATGGCGCACGACCGAGCTTCGATCCAAGACGCCTTCCTGTCCATTGCGCACTCTCTTATGAACATTTCTGCTGCATCCTCGATCGTGAGACCGCCCCGCGCCATCTTGCCTTCAACGACGAGCCGAACCACTCTAAACATCAGGTCGTTCAGATTCGCGAATCTACCTGAAGGGTCATCGTTGAACCCCGACGCGATCATAAGCTCCTCGGAGTAAAGCCCCCAACCTTCGCTGAAGTCCGGCGACGCTATCAGGATTCTTATGAACGAAGGGTTCGTGTTCGAACAGATTCCCTGGAGATGATGGCCAGGATATGCCTCGTGCACTGTCGTGTTGCCGATGCTGGCATAGCTGTGCTCTCTGAGCAATTCTGGATGCTTCTCGTCAGGCGTTACGAGGAACATGCCAGTCCGAACGCCATCGAATTTCCCGGGTTCGAATTGAGCTGCTGAGGGGCACATGGGCCGCATGAACATCGGCGTTTCGATAACGAGTAGCTTCTCATTCTCCGGTATCGTCATCAAATCCTTTCTCATGAGGAACTCGCGTGCTCTTTTCGCGGCTCCCCGGTACTCCTTCAGTGCAGCCTCGAAGGTTGGCGGATGATTGGACCTCACTGATTCCATAGCTTCGGCCAGGTCGCCTGATGGGACCATTCGTCTCGCAGCCTCAGCCAACCGATTTCTCACGAGTTTCAGATACTTCTCCCCTATCCTTAGGGCCTCTTCGGGCGATACGCCCCAGTCCTTTACTTTGAGGTAGGATTCGTACTCGTCGTATCCAATTGTGAACCTCGAACTCGCTCTTGGCATGACTTCTTCTCGAAGCCGTCTGTTCTCCTCATCAACGGCATCAATAGCGGCCTTCGCTGCCTCTGCCAGTTGCCTCTTCTTCAGGGAATCGTCGCATTTTACTTCTGCTAGTCTCTCTATGTCCCTGATCAATCCCGGAAGCTCAAGTCCCGTTTCAAGCGCGGCTTCGTTCCAGATTCTGTATGGTGACTTCAGGAACTTACTCGATTCCGCAAGGAAAGCTGGAATCGCCTCCAGCCTGTGGATCATCGATTCGAGCCTCTCGTCGAAGGATGGGTGGTCTCTCGCGAAAAGGAAGAAAAGGGAGTAGCCTACCTCACTGCCAGCCAGCGATACTCTTTCGAAGAGTCTCAGCTGATCGATCTCAAAGAGTTTCAGCTCCATTATGTAAATCGCAAGATCCCGGTCAAGGCGGTCATCTGCTGACAGCGATTCACCTGGAATGACCTTCAGGTCTCGGATGATGTCTCTGAGCCTTCCGCATATCTGTGTTCGGGCAGCCTCGCTTGGGTCTCTGAGCGCATGATCGTACTTGTGCCAGCCCACCTGAGTCGCATACGAGGGATCCCAACCCAGGAACTCGTCCATTATGGATTTGGCTAGCCCTGCGAAGGTCTTGTCCATATTACTGCTAGCGGCATACGGATTCACCATTTAAACCTTTACAGCCTAGAGCAAATTTCTTGGCCAGCATCGCGAACTGCCAGTCCTGAATATCCGTGATTGATTTCGAGGCAGCCCAAACCGGACTCAACTATTCAAATACCCATCGCAAAGCCTTATACCCTGCAATTCATGACATCCACCCAGATGTCTAGCTCCTCCACTCGCCAACCTGTGACTGTCACACTGAGGCGCGATCTGGGCCTTCTCGACGTCACCATGATCGGTATAGGTGCAATGATCGGCACCAGTATCTTTGTCCTAATCGGGGTGATAACCCAGGAAATCGGCGCTGGCATCATTCTGGTCATTCTCCTGAATGCCATTGTAACGGTCTTCACTGCGACAACATATGCAGAGTTGGGCTCTTCATTTCCAGAGGCTGGAGGCGGATACCTCTGGACCCGAAAGGTGCTTCCTCATCCAGTCGGTTTCATGTCGGGCTGGCTTTCATGGTTTGGTCACACCGTCGCCTGCAGTTTCTATGCCCTCGGATTCGGCTATGCGATGGTCGCTCTTCTTGACCACTTCGAAATATACTATTTCGGAATCCACAGTGCGGACATGGTGAAGATTCTCGCGGCGCTAGCCATTGCTTTCTTTCTAGGTATCAACTACTCAGGAGTGGGCGCCACTGGAAGAGCGGGAACTACAGTGACTCTCATCCAGATACTCATTATTGCTTTCTTCGTGACATTCTCCATATTGTTCGCTTTGGATGCCAAGGGAGTTCACGTTCTCGACAACTTCGAGCCCCTCCTGCCGGCAGAAAAAGGATTCTCAGATGTGTTCATGGTGATGGCATTCACCTTCCTCGCATTCGAAGGCTACGAGATCATAGTACAATGTGGAGAGGAAGTCAAGGACCCAATGAAGAACATACCTAGAGCAATCTTCATTTCGATCGGAGTCGCAGCCCTGCTCTACATCGCTGTGGCTTTTGCCTCCATTGCAAACTTCGACGTTCGTGAGATAGGAGAGAAGGGTGCTGAGGCGGTCTTCTTCACTGCGGGCAAAACAATACCTCTTTTCGGTGCTCCTTTGCTGATCATCGGCGGTGTGCTATCCGCGATGGCTGCATTGAACGCGACTGTATTCTCCTCCTCGAGGGTGAGTTTCGCCATGGGTCGAGATGGCTCCCTTCCCAGACTGTTTGGTCACATACACAAAGAGAGAAGGATTCCTCACAACGCTATCCTCATAACGGGAGCAATAATGCTTATTATGGCATTGTTTCCTTTGGACATAGTTATCGCGTCGACAGCCGTCATTTTCCTGCTATTGTTCACACTCGCCAACATTGCGTCGGTTCGGTTGATTCCTAGGCTCACCAAGATTGACATTGGTTTCAGGACGCCGCTCTTCCCACTGTTTCCGGTCATCGGTATCATCATGAACAGCGCCCTTGCGATCTCCCTCTGGTGGCTAGTCCCGGAGGCTTGGTACATTTCCATTGTGTGGATTGCGATAGGGCTGGCGGTTTCGGCTTTCGCCAAACCTGAAGAGGAGTACGAATCGATTGTCGCGCAAAGAAGAATCCCCCAGAAACCGTTGACGAAGGAAGAGATTGCGCGATACAGAGTCTTTCTGGCACTTGAGGATGTTGGCAACCTGAGGCTGGTCGAAACTGCAGGGATATTTGCGAGATACTTCAATGGCGAATTGACGGTGAACAAGATCGTTGAAGTACCTAGGACTGTGCCGCTCGAGACCATAGGCAAGGACTACATAAACGAGATATCAATGGGTCTTAGGAAGGCGATCAAGATCGCGCCCTCAGCAGTCAAGGTCCGGCCGGTGGTGTCGGTTTCATATGACGTCGCGGGGGCCATCCTGGACCAGACGAAACACGAGGCTGCGAATCTCCTAGTGTTGGGGTGGAAAGGAACAAGACGTCGCGGTAGGACCATATTGGGGCGTAATCTTGATCGGGTCGTCCGTGAGGCACAATGTGATGTTGCCATCATCAAGACGAAGAGACTGAGCAAGAACATTGAGAACATATTGCTTGTCTCTGGTGGCTACTTCGAGACAAGGAAGGCCCTCCTGCTCGCTCTACCGATTGCCAGGGAGTACGGGGCCAAAATCGAGATCCTTGCTGTGATTACTGATGACAGACAGCTCGAGCTGATGCGGGGCAACGCGGAACGTCTGAGCAAGATGAGCGACCGCGTCAAAGTCGCGAATGAGATAAAGTATGTGCATACGAAGTCATTCGTGAACGCGGTGCTCGATCACGCGCAGCACTGCGACATCCTTGTGATGGGCGCAGAACCTCAATCAGCGCTTGAGAGAACCATGTTCGGCGCAGTCTATGATAGGGTCATAAGGTCAGTAGATGTCCCCGTTCTGGTCCTCAAGACCGCTAGGGCGGTCAAAGGCGGAGCACCGCAGGCGCAGTCTTCTCCAATTCTGGCGATACCTGGCTTTGACTAGATTCCCATTCCGCCAAACAATTCATCGATTGCTCGTCTAGCGGTTTTCGTGAGGTCCATCGACCTTGCTTCTTCGCGCGTCACCCATCTCATCTCGGTGACCTCTATATTCGGCCTCTCGGCACCCCCGACCGGTTTGACCAGGAAATCCGCAAGAACGTAATGGTATCTGATCTTGTTCGACTCATCTCTGTCTATCATGTCAAAGACATTGATGAGCTCAAGGACTTCGCACTCTATCCCAGTCTCTTCTTCCATCTCTCGTGCGCACGCTTCTGACAATTTCTCTCCAATCTCGACGAGGCCGCCGGGGACACTCCATTTGCCGGCTCCAGGTTCGAACGCTCGCTTCACCAGCAGTATCTTGCCGTTCTTGATTGCCACCGCCCCGACTCCGACAAGTGGTGCAATCGGGTACTTCCGCTTAATGTGCGACTCTTGTTCCTCGGTCATTGCTCTTTCACCTCCCTTCTGACGTGGTAAATGCATACGATTGCAGCGCTCGCAGATCCAATTGCGATGGTCGCCGAGATTAGAACGAGTCCACCACTCTCGTTGGCGCTCTCGGGAGTAGACATGTCCATAAGAGTGGCGACGAGCCCTTGCGCCACCGCCACGATCTGTCCCTCCGAGAGCTTGTCGACCGTGTCTTCGGCTGAATGGTAATATGGATTGAATTGGTAGACGCCTGTTGTTGGGTCGGATTCTATGAGCAGTGCAGCGGGATAGCCTGCTGACCAGAAGCTAGCGTGATCACTGTTGAGCGAAGATGAGTTGCTCTCAAC
>JALHSX010000200.1 GCA_022865445.1 Thermoplasmata archaeon
ATCGGGGCAATGTAAACCTGTTTCAGGGTCATGTAGTGTTCCCTGTCATCGTGTATCACCCATGTCACCCCGAAGAGCACGTCGGCCACGAACATGTACATCGCGTTTCCCACGTACATGTACGAGAAGAACATCGTTTCCGTCTCGCCATGCGTGATGACGAGGTACATGAACACGAGTATCAGCGTGCCGGCGAGCGGTTTCACGACGGAGTAGATGGCGAACAGGAACGGATCAGTCCAGTTGGCCTCCATCTGCCAGCCAAGCCAGGCTGCGTTCTTGAAGGTGCGCAGCTCGCTGCTCACTGCCATCTGAGCGTCAGCCTCCCGCTGGTCTTGCCCAGCTTCTCCATGTAGTCCAGAGAGAGTTTCGAGAGCACGATGAACACGACGCAGAGGACAGCGAGGATAATCGTCTCGGTCCCTATCGGGAGGAACCCGTATTCGGCCACCGACGCGGGATAGAACAGCTGCCTAAGCGCATCTAGGCCCAGCGTTATTGGAATGATCGAGGAGCCAGCGGCGGCCCAGAATCCAAGGGCCCTCACGGGGAAGTAGAACCCAGAGGCCAGGTATATCGGCTCCGTCATCAGGTTCGACATGTGATACGCCTCGCGCCCGAACAGCAGGTAGAGCGATGCGAACATCATCCCCATCCCGTAGAGAGCGATCATTGTGACGACGAAGACCACGATCAGCATGACTGGGCTGGACAGCGAGAGAGCGATGCCGAACACGACGATCCCTATGACGAGAGTCGAGGTTGCTCTCAAGGTGGTCTCAAAGAGCCCTCCGACCGCCATGCCCGCGAGTATCGACATCCGCGATATCGGCGCCATCAGGTAGAGGGATAGGTTGCCTATCTCCTTCTCCCAATAGAGTTGAGACGCCATGCTCCATAGTATGTTGAGCCAGAAAGCCGTCATCGCTCCGCCGAGGATGACGAACCCGACGAACTCCTCCGGCGCTCTCATGAACTTGTAGATGTAGGCGTAGGCCGAGACCGTGAGCAATGGCAGGACGACGTCGAAGAAGACCCAGCTCGGTTCCCGAGTCGATCCGATTATCCGCGGGTAGGCCCGGCCCCTCACCGCTCTCATGTTCCTGAAGAGCCAAGTCTCCGTCATTCGAACCCCTTTCCCACCATCTTGATGAAGACGTCTTCGAGAGTGGGTTCGGTCTTCCTGAGAGCGAGTATCTTGGCACCGCTGTGCACGATCTCAGAGACGATGTCAGAGACCGCTGACTCGTCCTGCAGCACGAACTTCAGGCTCGTGAGATTGCTCGCGGGGTCGTCGGTGTAAGTGAACTTCTCGACGCCCGGGATCTTGTCCAGAACGCTCTTGTTGTTGAGCAGGGTCACATCGATCTTCAGCATCGTGCTCGTCTTGACGAGTTTCTTTAAGGTATCAGGCGCGTCGCACGCAAGGATCTTGCCATCGTCGATTATCGCAATCCTGTCGCAGAGCTGGTCAGCTTCGGCCATGTAGTGTGTGGTCAGGAGGACGGTCTTGTCTGGTCTCTTCTCCACCCATTCGACGATGTAGTCTCGGATGACTCTGCTTGCATTGACATCGAGTCCTAGGGTCGGTTCGTCCAGGAACAGGATCTCTGGATCCGTGACGAAACCACGGATGACGTTCATCTTCTGCCTCATGCCAGTCGAGAGAGTCCGCACCTTCTCGTTCTTCTTATCGGACATCCCAAACAGCTCGAGCATCGTGTCTATCTGCTTGAACGCAACCGCGCTCTTCATTCCGTAGAACTGAGTGAACATCCAGAGATTCTCTCTGACCGTCAGAAGACCGTAGCCGGATATCTCCCCACCAGAGACCATGTTGATCCGCTTCCGAACCTCCTGGAAATCCTTCGCGACATCGAACCCGGCGACGTAGGCCTTGCCCGAAGTGGGAAGAAGAAGCGTGCTGAGGATCTTGAGGAGCGTCGTCTTCCCCGCACCGTTCGGACCAAGCAGGCCGAACAACTCTCCGCGTTCGATCCTGAGGTCGACGCTGTTGAGAGCTGTCACTGATTTGCCCTCTTTCTTCTTCTTGGGGTTGAATACCCTCGTCAAGGACTCAGTCTCTACTGCAGGTTCCATTGAATGCTCACCAAGCGGCTAGGATTGGCTTATGGTAGAACAATGACGGCTACAAGAAAGTTCGCAGGAGGAGAACGAAACAACAGGATCTCCTACGCCTCGTAGTGTGTCCGGTACCTCGTGACATACCCGGCGATCTTGTTCCTCATCGTGATATAGCGCACATCGGTGAGCTTCGAAACCATCAGCTTGTTGTGCTGGAAGTCACTCGTGAACTGCTCCGGATACTTCTGGACCAGTTCGATGGCTATTCTCTTGATGTACGTCGGTCTGATGTTGCCCATGGGCTCACCGATTGGCCTCGGTAGGAGAAGGGCATATATATGGCTTTTGGGTGGTACGAATACGACAGTCGAACGAAAAGCACCCATCTGGAACGCTTTCCAGATAAGGTTCCGAGGGCTCAAGCCTCTGGTTTCATGCTTTCGACCCGCATGTCCTTTTCCGATGGTATCTCGTCCTTCCTGTAAGGCTTCCCGCAGGCGTACTCGCCCTCGGGGCACGGTCCCCTGAAGCATCCAGGACCGGCGTTGTCGAAAAGTATGGGAGCCGCTCTCTTCGCTTCCTCGAGCATCTTCCAAGCCATCATTCGGATCTCCCACTGCGCGCGCTTGCAGCATCTCAAGTTGAAGAAGTGCCAAAGCTCGCGCGCATTCATCGTGACGGTGATGTTGGTGGAACAGGCGTTCGGAAGGACATATCTGGCATCCTCCTTCGCGACCTTCTTTGCGAGCTGCTTATAGACCTTCCAGTTGTCGTCCATCGCCTTCTTGAAGAGCGACTTTGCCTCTGGATCCCCCCTGATTGTCGGTGGTATCACGTACTCCGCTTTGTCCATGCTGACATATCTCTGGCTCTGCTGAGAATACGACGCCACCCTATGCCTCACGAGCTGGTGGGTGAGCGATCTCGAGACACCCTCTATGCTGAAGGTGAAATACGCGTGTTCCACCACGGACAAGTGCCCCATGCCCACCACCTTCTTAATCATCTTCCTGGCACGCTCGTCCGTCGTGGTCTCGAAGAGCTCGGATGCCCCCTTCTCCGAGTAGCACGATTGAGCCGCCGCTGCGCATATCTTGTCGGGGTTCTTGGTGTAGTTGAGAAGAACGACCTTCAATTCCGCACCTGCCGGGAGTTTGCCTAAAGACATCCGGAGTCTAAAGGCTTTTGACGAGCTTGGACGGACTTGCCATCATTCGTTGCGGTACCAGAAGGTCACCGTGTGCTCCACCGCACCTTGTTTGAGTTCCACATTCCCGGCCCTGATGTCCTTCAATCTTATGGTTTCGACTTCCGCTGATTTGAGTGATTGCAGGAGACCTGGAATATGCCCATCACCCACCACAGCGACGATATTCTTGTGCTTCGCCGAGAGAGATTCCAGCATATCAGCCATGTGCTTGTTGCGGTCGTCGATGAGCACTTCCTTGACCGACGGGAAACCCCTGCCCAGGGTCTCGAGATACTCCGCCTCGTTGGTCTCGTACTTGTCCATCTCCTTCTCGACGGTCTGCTTCGACAGGACCAGCCCGACGAGGGCTCCACCAAGGAGATTCAACTTCTCCCTGATCGACATCTTGGCCCAGAGCTTCGCGAACACCCTCGCAGCGTCCATGTCGATGAGAGCGATGCTCGCCCCAACCTCACCAGCAGCTGTCACCGCAGCCATCATCTCGCTACCCACCTCGGTACCGAACTTGCCGGCCATTCGCGTCTGGAAGTAGGCGAGAAGACGGTACTGTATCGGGACCGAGCCCGACCGCTCGCGCTGCATCAGAGAATGGTATCGCGCAGGATCGAGCTCCAGGCAGACGACCTCCGGCCGTCTGGACCTGATGACATCCTTCACGTTCTCCGAAATCGCGAATACGTGCCCGACGCCGATGAGAGTTATCATCCGACCTGGTTCAACATGACGTTCTTTTAATAAGACTTTGCGCCATCCGCAGGCCGTGGCCAGGCTAGTCGTGTTCGACATGGATGGCGTTTTGGCGGACATCCAGAGCTCGTGGGTATATGTCCACGACCATTTCGGGGTCAACAACGACCATTCGCTGTATGCGTATCTTAGGGGCGAGATCGATGACCTCGAGTTCATACGAAGAGACATCCACCTGTGGAAGGACAGGGACCCTGAGGTATCCATAGACAAGATTCGAAGAATCTTGGCTTCAGTGCCGCTCATGCCAGGCGCGGCCCAGGCGGTTAGACAACTTCGCGAATCCGGCCTCAAGACGGCGATTGTCTCAGCGGGCATCGACCTTCTTGCAGAGCGGATAGCCGGTGAATTGGACATCGATCACCAGCTGGCAAACGGCCTCATCACGGACACCAAAGGCAAGCTTTCCGGCGAGGGAGTGCTCAGAGTCAAACTCATGGACAAGGGAGATGCGGTCGCCCAGGTCGGAAGGCTTTTCCGCGTGAAGCCGAAGGACATCGTGAGCGTGGGCAACTCCCACTATGATGTTTCGATGTTCAGGAGATCCGGAAAAGGCATCGCTTTCCGGCCCTCGGATGAGGGCGTGAAGGAGGGCGCTGACGCGATCGTCGAAGGTGAAGACCTTTCGGGGATACTGAAGTTCGTCTGAACGCGTCAGTGGTGTCCATGTTCGCCGATGAGCGGGACGAACACGCATCCACCCAGATTCTCCTTTTCCAGCTTCTTGCCCTTTCTAACAACTCTGATCAGGTCCTGATAGTAACGGCCGCCAACAGGAACCAGAAGAATCCCGCCTTCTGCAAGCTGGTCTGTCAGTGGAAGAGGGACATCAGGCGCCCCGGCGGCCACGAATATCCGGTCGAACGGCGCCTTGTTTGGCAGGCCTTTCGTGCCGTCACCGAATATCACAGTGACGAGGCTGGCATAGCCTGTTCTCTTGAGGTTGCCCTCCGCGAAACTGGCCAGACTCGCTATTCTCTCGATCGTGTACACGTGACCGCCAGGGGCTATCAGCTCAGCGGATATCGCCGCGTGATATCCTGAGCCAGCGCCTATTTCGAGCACAGTCAGACCAGGTTCGAGCTGCAGCTTCTCCGCCATGATCGCAACCATATGGGGGGCTGAGATCGTCTGGCCCTCGCCTATAGGGAGAGGCGTGTCGGCGTAGGCTTCGTCCTTGATCTGGGCAGGGACGAACTCCTCCCGAGGCACCCGCTTCATGGCATTTTCAACCGCGGGGCTCATGATGTAGCCTCGTCTTACGAGACCATCGACCAAGCGATTGCGCTCCCTCTCAAACTCTTCCAACACACTAAGTGAATCGTGACCTCAAGTAAAAACCTGACGACTGATTCAGGTCGATGTCTTTCTGACCCTGCTGGCGTACACTCGTACGATGTCTCTGGCAGCGGCTCCGCCAGTCCTCAGTGATTTGTCCGCGATCTTGATCGAGTGGATGACGACCTCGTGGTTTCCGAGGTTGATTATGTCGCCTATGTAGAATTCCTCGTCGGGCACGGCCAGCACATGCTCCGCGTAGCTCTTGCCGAGATGGTTGACTGAGAAGGGCACCCTGACCTTTGAATATCTCTTGCCCCAGACCGTTTCGATGTCTCTGACCTTCGCCCGTTTGACTCGCGCCCCCTTCGACTCGATAGATGTGACTAGCACGGGCTCCTCGCCACACATCACCTCATCGTCTACAGAGACAGCCTCGTCAGGTCCGAGACAGACCGATGACCGAGTGGATTTATCCAGCCAGCTTATGATGACGGGGACATCGATCGGCTTCTCAGCCTTCATCAGGGAATGATGTACTTGGCCGCACTCCCTGCATTTCACGGTCGAATCAAGCACGGTCTGTGCCTTTCCACCGATCTTGCCAGAAAGGACCTCGTGGAGAGTCTCCTGGCGGCAGAACGGGCATTCAACCATCACAGAAGTCGGGAGAGTCATACAAAAGCGTGATTGCGCTCATGTATCTTACTTCTTTGTGCCCACTTCAAATGAAGTGCCGTGCTCTGGAACGATGACTTTCGGTACTTTCGCAGTGTCGATCATAGAAGGTGTCCTTTCTCGCACATCAGTTCGCCTCTGCTCGCCTTCAAATGAGAACCGCAGTGAGGACACCTGGCCACAGAGACGAAGTGCTCGATCCATGCGCTCCTGACGTCAGGGACGCTCTCCTCCTCGATTCTCCTCAAGACTGTCTTGAGTTCAGGAGTGGACGCGAGTCTGCGAAGCGCGCTGAGAGATATCGCCGCGCGCTTCACCCTCTTGGACAATGGAAGTCTCACAAGGGCCGGTGCGAGAAGTATGCCTGCAGCTAGGCCGCCAAGGTGCGCTTCGTATGCGATCTGCGATGAAGTCGGGATCAGGAGCAACTGGATGAGGACGAATATGCCGACAATGACCCAGATCGGCAATGGAGGCAGAGGTACGAACATGATGAACATGGACATCTTCTCTTTCGGGTATAGCCTGGCAAATGCACCCAACACTCCACTAATCGCACCAGATGCCCCCAACACGAAGAACATGCCGTCGTTCCAATGGATGCCAGCGAAAGCCAATGTGCCTGCCAAACCACTCAGGAGGAACAACAGTATGAATGGTCTCGGACCAATCCTCTGCTCGAAGACCATGCCGATGAATATCAATCCCAACACGTTGAACATCAGGTGAACGAGGTTCGCGTGGGCGAACATAGATGTCAAGACTGTGTAGATGCGCGCCGGATCAGTCAGGTCGGCTGGGCTGAAGGCGATCATGTATTCTGCGGCGTACCAGTTGTTCTGACCGGCAACTGACATCACGATGTAGGTGAACACACAGATAGTGCTGGCAACTATCGAGAAGCTGAACTGCTTCCATGCAGCGTACAATGTAGCGGCGATTGTAACGCCAATTACCAACAGAACCCAAGGTTCCATGATTCTATCTCCATGCGATCTTCGACGATCTACCCGTACAGCTGAACCGTGCCTTCAGATGGTCCCAGTGATTGGGTTCAGCTAGTAAAACCTTAAGCTCGATGGAAGGTCTACGCCACTCGTGAGACTGGACCCGATCCTGGAAATAGACGTTTCTCCTGACGTCTACAACCCAAGCGACGACTCCTACCTTCTCCTGAAGGTGGTTGAGTTGTCGCCTGACGGGAGTCTCCTTGAAGTGGGCACTGGAACGGGCCTTGTTGCGGTCCATGCAGCGAAGCTCGGCGCAAAGGTCACCGCCGTGGACATCAACCCGCATGCTGTCGATTGCGCGAAGAGAAATGCGGCGCGCAATAATGTCAGGCTGGAGGTAGTTCACGGTGACCTATTCGACAAGATCCCAGGCAGCTTCGATGTCATCGCGTTCAACCCTCCATACCTGCCAGGGGAGGCGACTTCGACGACATGGATAGAGAAGGCTTGGTCCGGAGGCGATGAGGGAAGCGAGGTAGCAGTCAGATTCCTCCGAGACGCATGGAGACACCTCAATCCGGGAGGACGGATCTACATAATCCTATCTTCCGTAGGAGGACTCATGTCGGTGCTCAAGGCGGCCAAGGAGAGATACAGCGCGGAAATGTTGATTGAGCAGCGCATGTTCTTCGAGTCGATATTCGCATACAAGTTGGAGCCCAGGAGTTCGTCTCGAGAATGAGGCGGGAAGTATTATTAGGGCTACTTCTAATTCGGTCTACCCAGTCCCGGGAGTGAACCATTGCCGATAGAGAGGCCGAGGAAGTACAACAATCCGCACGACCTCGAAGAACTCTGTAAGAGCTTCCTGAGGTGCAGCGCCACGGACAAGGGCGCAGCGATCCAGTACTGCAAGGACTTTCTCGCTGTGCTGACTGACAAGCCGCCGGTCACAGGAGCTGTTTTATCCTCTCGCTCAAAATGTCGCTGATGATCTTCCCGTCGACCTTCCCTCTGAGTTCCTTCATCACGATTCCCATCAATGGGCCCAGGCTGTTCTCCCCTCGCTCCCTGATGAACTTCTCACGCGATTTCACAATCCTGTCACAGACCGCCCTGACAGCGTCCATGTCGATGGTCTCGATCCCGAGCGTCTCTACCGCTCTGGCGACTCCGTGACCGTTCTCAAGCACGGATGCTAGTATCTGCGACACTGCCTCCTTAGCGAAGGAACCGCTCTTCAGACTCGTGAGAACATCCTTCATTGTTTCGAGTGAAAGCGAGGACGGACTGAGACCCAGCTTTTCTAGCTCGGGGTATGTGTTCAGGTATATTCGCGCAACGACCTGAGGATTTCCGAACCCTGAGGCAAGGAGCTCGAACTCGTCCTCATAGCCCTCTTTGACAAGGGCGTCCGCCTGCTCCTTGCTGATCCCGAAATCGTTGACGAACCGCGCGACCTTCGCTTCGGGCATCTCCGGCAGATTCAACCTGATGCTTTCCAGGACCGCCTCATTGTTGAGGATTGGCCGCACATCCGTCTCCGGATACATCCTGTCTTTTCCCGGCAACGGCCGGCTGTAGACTGTCTGACCATCTGGCAGCGGGTCCCTGGTCTCCTCGGGCACGCCTTCAATTGCCGCATTCGCTCGCTCGACTGCTTTGGCGATGGCGGCCCTAGCCTTGTCCTCCTCGTCAGAAACGAGCATGAAAGCGTCGCCAGGCTCGACCGCAAGCGCCGACGCGACATCCTCGACCTCGGCGACTGTGACTCCATATCCTGGCAATTCATCAGAATGGAACAACCCCTTGACGCCTGCCACACGGGCATGCGCGGCCATCTCTGGACCGAGTCGCTTGACCCCGCTCTCGGTCGGTCCCAAGAGGCCTCCGAACTTCGGGAGCTTCACGGCTAGCACTCTGCCCTTCGATTCGAGCGCGCCCTTGACCACCTTACAGCGGGTCTCCCTGAACAGGGCCGAGAGGTCCCTGATATCCGGCTCGATCCTCTTTGCCCCTCGCTCCCTGAGAGTCTTCTTGACTTCAAGCAGGGCAATCTGTCTTTTGACCTCTTCCTCGACGTATACATGGAGTAGCCTGAGTTCCTGGGCGCCCTTGACCTCTACCCTGGCACCGCCTGAGACTGAGATGTTGACATCCTCTCTGATCGTCCCGATCCCGCGCCTCACCTTCTTGGTCGCCCTCAGAAGGGATCCGAGCCTCTCAGCAACGAGCCTAGCCTCCTCTGGAGTTGAGATGTCAGGGTCGGTGGCGATCTCGATGAGCGGGATGCCCAGCCGGTCGAGACGATAAGTGACCTCGCTTCCGTGCTCGGAGATCCTCCTCGCAGCATCCTCTTCAAGACAGATGGTCGACACACCGATCTCCTTCTCTCCGACCTGGATCGAGCCCTTGGTTGCGATGAGCGCTGTTCTCTGGAAACCGCCGGTATTCGAGCCGTCGATGACTATCTTCCTCATGAAATGAACCTCGTCCACGGGGATCATGCCAAGAAGGCAGGTCATCTCGAGCGACGCCTCTATCGCGCGCCTGTTCGCATCATGAGGGGGCTCCTCGTCCGCTTCCACAAGGCACGAACACGGCACTGTCTGGTACCTGAAATGGAGTTTCCTCTCGGACTCCTCGAGCGCTGCCCTGTCGATCTCTCCCATCTCGCTCTGGGTGGGCCTCAGGTGCCTGACGAACTCCTTGTGGTGCTCATCAGAGAACTCCGTCTGGCAGTCGCAGAAAAGCTTGCCCGTGTTGAGCTGCTGATGAATCTCGATGCCTACCTTCAGCCCGAGAGTCCTGTAGTCCAAATCAGATCTGCCTCCTTGAGGTGAATTCGCCCGCGATGTTGGTCAACATGATCTTCCGGACCTCCTCCGGATCTGTGGTTTGTCCCATCGCCCACATCAGCTTGACATATGCAGTCTCTGGGAGCATGTCACCGAGTGGGACCGCACCGGCAACGATCATGTCCCTGCCAGTGGAATACACATTCATGTTCACCGAGCCGTAGAGGCACTGCGTCGTGATGTACACATGGACCCCGTTCTTCACGGCCCTCTTGATGGAACCGACTATCTCCTCTGACACATGGCCGAGGCCGGTGCCTGCAACGACTATGCCCTTGACCTTCTCGGCGATCAAATCGAAGTGCTCAGCCTCGAACCCTGGATAGAAGTGCAGCATGCTCGCATTGCCATCGATCTTGTCCTTCAGCTCGACTGGTCCCTTCGAGCGCTTCGTGTATTCAGAGAGGAAGGTCATCTCCGGGCCCTCCACCCTCGCAATCGGCTCGATGTTGATGCTCTTGAAGGCGTCTCGTCTGGACGAGTGCATCTTCCTTACCTTCGTTCCTCTGTGAGCAAGAGTGAATGAGTCCGCGGACTCGCCATGCATCAGAACCACGACCTCTCCCAGATCGCTCTCGACGCAGAGCCTCGTCGCGGCTAGCAGGTTCATGATCGCGTCTGATGACGGACGATCGGACGACCGCTGAGATCCGACGCAGATAACTGGACCCGTCAGGTTCCGCAGCATGAACGACAGTGCGGCAGAGGTGAATCCTAGGGTATCGGTTCCGTGAGGAACGATCACTCCGACGGCGCCTGAGTTGAGCTCGTCTGCCACCGCCCTGGCCAATCCCTGCCAATGAGTCACCTTCATGTTCTCGCTCAGGATGGAATAGAGCACCTTCGCGCGGACATTGCAGAGATCGAGTAGCTCAGGCACGGAGAATATCAATTCCTCGGCCGATATAGCTGGATGGACTGCCCCCGTCCGATAGTCAACATAAGAGGCTATCGTTCCGCCCGTGCTGATCACCGCGATCTCCTTCTTTGCAGGATCGCGCGGCAGGACCGGCTTCTTGCGGTTCTTGCTCTCACGCTTGGACACGACCTTGGCCTTCGTGTTCTGATCTACCTTTATGCCGACATTGTAGCCGTTCGGGAGTTTGAGCGTGATTATGGACGCATCACTGAAATCGTGGTGCGGCATGAGGATGCCTGTCTGCGCATCCTTCGTCTTTCGGACCTCGATGACATCGCCAAGCTCAGCGTTTGCTTCGTCCAGCAGCTTGCCAACGAGGCCAGAGTACTTCATCAACCGGTGGATAGGGTTATTCGTTTTAAATCATTCGCTGGCGCGGTGAATCCCCATGCTCAAACGCCACTGGACCACAACAGACAATGTTTTATGATTCGAACCTGATGCACCGGAAGGTCGCATAAGATGAGAGTCCTGGCTGTAGGGGGAGGGGCGCGGGAGCACGCGATCGTCGCGGCGCTCGTGCGTGCAGGAGCCGATGTTTTCGCGTGCCTGAGAAACAAGAACCCCGGGATATGCAAGGCAGCGAAGGGGTACACCCTGGTCGACGAGAGCGACGTCCCGAAGGTGATCCAATTCGCGAAGGCGAGCGCGGTCGAACTCGCGGTCATCGGCCCAGAAACTCCGCTCGAGGTGGGGCTTGCAGACGGATTGTGGTCTGCCGGCATACCAACTGCGAGCCCAAGCAAGTCCGCAGCGAGAATCGAGACCTCGAAGAGCTTCATGAGGGAGCTGCTGGCGAGGCACAAGGTGAAAGGCTCGATCCGCTTCGCCATCGTGGACACCATGCGCGACCTGGAGCTTGCATTGGACGAGCTCGGGATTAACGTCGTCGTCAAACCGACTGGCCTGACCGGAGGCAAGGGAGTGAAGGTGGTTGGGGAGCATCTGATGACCAAGCGGGACATACTAGCATACGGTGACGAGATCTTGTCCAAGAATATCGGGGGCAGCGCCAAGATAGTCCTCGAGGAGAAGCTAGTCGGCGAGGAACTCACGATCCAAGCATTCTGCGACGGGCGACGGGTGGTTCCTATGCCAGCCGTGCAGGACCATAAGCGCGCCTTCGAGGGAGATAAGGGTCCGAACACAGGCGGAATGGGATCCTATTCTCAGAAGGGTGGTCTTCTTCCTTTCCTGGGCAGAAGCGAGTACGAGGACGCAGTGAAGATAATGGAAGAAGTCATCAATGCCCTGAGAAAGGAGGGGGCAGAATACAAGGGCACACTCTATGGCCAATTCATGCTGACCAGGAAAGGGCCGAGGGTGATCGAGTTCAACGCGAGGTTCGGAGATCCGGAGGCGATGAACGTACTCTCCTTGTTGAATCGTGATTTCGCCACTATCTGCGAGAAGATGGCGAGTGGGAACATCTCGATGAAAGACGCTGGATTCGAGGCGAAATCCTCCGTCTGCAAGTACGTGGTCCCTGAGGGCTATGGAACGAAATCACTTGCAGGCGAGGAGATAAAGGTAGACGAACAGGCGATTGCGAGGGAGGGAGCGCTACTGTACTATGCAAACGTCAACGAGGAGGATGGAAAGATATACACGACGACCTCGCGCTCGGTGGGCATCGTCGGGATAGCCGATTCCATAGAAGATTCCGAACGAATGGCTGAGAACGCCGTCAGACACGTGAGCGGCAGGATCCATGTGAGGCACGACATCGCGAAGAAGGGCATGCTCGACGCGAAAGTGCGCAGAATGGAAGACGTCAGGAGTGGACGCATTTGAAGGAACTAGAGAAGGTCATCTCCAAGATCGAAGCGGAACTGGACGAGAAGGATCAGGTCAGAGAGGTGGCGCTCAAGTCCTCGCGTGCCGTCGCCAGGATGGCTGGGAGCATTCTGAGAGGGTTCCATCGAGGAAAGGATGGAAAAGCCGAGATCAACGAGTTGAAGGATGAGGTCCTGCGGCTCCTGAGTCTTCTCGGAGACCATCCTGAACTCGAACACGCGGGCTACGTCGAGAACGCGCTGCAGGAGTACGCGGAGGTCGGGATCATAATGTCGATCATCGAGAGGGATGATGTGCCTTCTCCCGAGGAGCTTGGCATCGGCAACGAGCCATATCTCCTTGGTCTGGGCGACTCCGTAGGAGAGCTGAGGAGGTTCTGCTTGGAGGAGCTCAAGACAGGCAAGGTTGCGAGGGCGAACCACTTCCTCGACAGGATGGAGGACATCTTCATCGCAATCATGCGCTTCGACTATCCGGAGGCGATAGTGCCTCTCAGGCACAAACAGGACGTCGCGCGGAGCCTGCTCGAGAAGACTCGCGGAGAAGTGGCAGTCGCCGCGAGCGCGAAGAGCCTTCATGAGAAGATCGAAGAGGTTCTGAGAAAAGGCTAGCCGCCTATGAGAAATGCTTCTTGATCACGGCCTCGATGTTCGCTCTCGGGTGGGCGCCCGTGAGCCTCTCGACCTGCTTGCCGTCCTTGAAGAATATCAGCGTCGGGATGCTGTTTATACTGAGGGTCATCGCCGTCTTCGGGCTCTCGTCCGTGTCTAGCTTCGCGAAGGCCACCTTGCCCTTGTAGTCCTTCGCAAGCGCCTCGATCGTGGGCGCAAGCATCCGGCAGGGGCCGCACCACGGAGCCCAGCAATCTACAACCAGCTTCGCGGAGGACTTCACGGTCGAATCGAAGCTGGCATCGTTCATGTGGATGATGTCATCGGACAAAACAATCGCTTCCTTGTGGTAGCCCGAGGTAAACAATCCTCAATATAAAGACATTTTCCAGACAGACGACGGTCTCCTAGGGCAGCCTCAAGGCTTCTTCTTGCGCGACTGGGGCTTGGACATGTACATGAGCGCGACCAGGACGGACATGATGATGACGCCGAGGGTGAGCACTGCCCCAGCAGGGTTCCCTTGCTTGCCCACATAGATCGTCTTCGAAAACACGTTGTTCCCGTCGCTGAACTCCGCGATGTTGTTCGGGTCGTCGATCGTCACCGTGATCACGTGCTTACCCTTCTTGATGTCCAGGAATGTCCAGTTGTATTCGATCTGCTTAAACGAATCGGCCGACACGCTGAAGATGCGTGTTTCGAGCAGTTCACTATCCGCGTAGAACCTCGCCGTTACATTCTCCGCATTTATTGGTCCGTAGTTGAAGACCGTAGCCAGGATGACGACAGGGTCGACGACCTTCATCGAGAACTCCCGTTCTGCTGTGACTGAGTCACTGCTGGCAGAAATCTTCGAGGTGGCGTTGATCTTGATCTTGATGGTCTGCGGGGCTGATTTCGGCATGGTGACGTTCAGCACGAACACGCCCGTTTCCGAAGTCCCGGTGCTGGGATTGACCGCCGAGCCCGTGGTGTTAGTGCCCACTATCTCTGCTCTGTACGAGTAGTTCCCGACCGAGTCTCCGGCAGGACCGCCTTCTACCGTCAGAACGCACTCGACGACTTGTCCCTTGCCCGCATAGGCCGGGTGATCGAGGTCTATGCTGACCCCGCTCCAAGCAGCAGCATCACGAGTCGGATGTGTGACTGATGCGATGGGGAGGGCTATCGAGAACGCGAGCGCAAGCATCAGGAGCGCTCTCACAGCGCGCGATGCCGTCACTTCTTGCCACCTCCCCCGCCCCCTTTCTTCTTCCTCAGGAACATGAACGCGCCGAACAACGCGACAAGGGAGCTCACCAACGCGATGTCGACATAGACGGCGCTCCTGTCGTACTCGTATGAGACGTCGCCGCGCACTACCTGGAGGTTGCCTGGACCGACCGAAAGGTCCGGCAGTATGACCGGCACAGGCTCATAAGCGCTGACGCCTGGATCAGACTTCGAATATGCCATCACCGACGCCTCCGCATCAGTATCTGGACTCGATCTCAACATCGTGAAGTTGACCATGAGCTGCTTCGAACCGAAGGCTGTGATGTTAACCTCACTGACTGCCAGGTTCGTCGTGGGATCGATAATGTTCGCGGTCCAACCTACTGCGGAGAGGGCGTCCACGTTGGCCACCAGGACAACGAATATGTCGTCCACGTTTCCCGTGTTGTTCAACCTGAAGGTCGTCACGGAACTCCTCGAGGAGACAGGTTGCGAAATGTTCATGCTCGTGATCGCCACGCCATTCACTTTCGAGACGTTCATGTACAATGGTACGGACGACCTAGCGGACCCCAGGGTCCTCGAACGCACGAGGCAGTCGACCTTCGTCAGACCCGCTGCAGTCGTGTTCTTTGCAGTCACATTGGCGAATATCGTGGCCTGGTTGTCCGTGCCGAACTCGATCCAGACCTCGCTGGGCGAGAACGAGACATCGAACCCAGTGCCGACGAATGTGACAAGGAACAGTCCCGCCACGTTGCCGGTGTTCGTGACCGTGAACGAATATGTGACTTTCACGCCGGGCTTCGCAGCCTGGGTCAGATTCGCGTTCCAGCTTGAGGACACGCTCCACTTCGTGTCCCTTGCCAGGTCGACATCTGAATAGACATCCGTAGCTCCGACTGTGATAGTCTTGGAGGCCGAGTATGCGACCTTGACTCCGCGCTCGACCGCTGACGTAGAAGCGCTCACCGAGCAGTTGCCCAGCGGCATGAGGACGATGAAGCTCCCGTCAGGTCCGGACGTGAGATGCAGTTTCGCATTGCCCCGGGAGACCGACACGTCCAATGCGACCCCCGAGTCTCCGACCATGACCTTGCCGGAGAGGTACTTCGCATCTGACAGCTGAACCTGATTATCCGAGGGCGTGTTCCTCGAGAACGAAACCGTGCTCAAGGATGCTCTCTTGTCCTGCAGACTTGTCACATAGAGAGTGTAATCTCCCGGCTGGACCTTGACATCTAACGCGCCGGAAGCTGATGTGTAGAACGATGCGTTCAGACCGAACTTCGTGTTCGCGACGAGCCGCACATATGCCTCCCGACCAGCTCCGCTGGACCCGAGGACCGTGCCGGAGAATGGCGTGTTGTCCAGTCGCATGACGAGGCTGGCATCGAGTGCAATCGAGGACGACTCGACAGTGATTGTCTTGTCACCATACCACTCCACGTAGAGCGTACGCCCATCAGACGAGCTGCTCGTCTCCAAAAGATACGATATGG
>JALHSX010000201.1 GCA_022865445.1 Thermoplasmata archaeon
CCCCTTCGAGATGGCTGTTTGCAGCAGGTTGATGCTGGCGTTGATGTGCCTGTCTAGATGCCAGCCACACTCGCATTTGAACTCGGTGCCCATGCGGGAACATAGTATTCTCCCACATATCGGGCACGTTCTGCTGCTGTTTCTTGGGTCGACCTTTACCATCATCTCGTCCTTGACGATGACGGACATATTATGCTTCTCTGGCTACATGTAGCAATCGAGCGACGATAATCGAGCGCGCGGACGTCTTCGTCACCCAAATTGTTCCAGAACCACTGCTATGAAAGGCCCGCTCGAGAAGGACGCAGCTGTCAAGGCAAGGGCCTATGTGAAGGAGCTACTGGGGACTTTTCACGCGTGAACGCGTGCCAGACGCTCAGAATGCAGTGTCTTACCGGGTTAGCTGTCAGTCAGTCCGACAAATCCGCAATCCTGGGGTTCATAACAGTTGCCCTGAAAACGGTTATTATCGACTGTAAATTAATTTAAACTCATCTAAATAAATACGAGAAAAACAGGGCACGACCAGAAAGTATGGATTCCAAGAAATCATTATATAGGCGAAGTGTCTACACGCCCTGCTAACGCAGCCAAGGGTATCCACGCCGCCCAGGGCCCGTAGCTCAGCTAGGTAGGAATCTCATGCATTTCTTGTGTATTAGACTCCCTAGAAAGAGCATCTGCCTTTTAAGCAGGTGGCCCGGGGTTCGAATGACTATGCCTAACCGACTAGTCTCGGAAATCCCCGCGGGCCCGCCAGGCGTATTCCAGATTGGCATGGGGGAGATGGTGCGGATGAAACGACTTTATAGAGCCGACCCTGGGCTTGCGGGGTGAATCCAGATGGCCGAAGAATTTAACGTTCTGGAGCATGAGCTCGTTCCCGAGCATCATCTCCTGTCGGAGAAGGAGGCCGAGAAGATCCTGAAGGAGTTGAAGCTCACGAAGGATCAGCTTCCAAAGATGAGACTAGCGGACCCATGCATACGCGCGCTAGACGCTATCGCGGGCCCAGTGGAAGAGGGGATGGTAGTGAAGATCGTACGGCACAGCGCGACCAGCGGTGTGTCCGTTGCGTATCGTTTGGTGATAAGGGGGTAGGCCATTGAGAGAATTGGTTGAAACCTATTTCAGAGAAAGGAGCGTTGTGAACCATCACATTGCATCCTACAATGATTTCCTGCCGACCATAGACCACCCGAACAGCAGGATGCAGAAGATTGTCGACAACGTTCGCTCTTCGCCCGATGAGACCGACAGGGGCGTCATCAGGCTCGATCCGGACAGGACTGAGGGCAAGGTCATCGAGATCCACATAGGTCGCAAGAGGGACGAGAAGACAGGCCAGATCGATGGCAACGCCAGGCCAACGATCACAGTCGGCAGACCCTTGATCAAGGAGGCCAACGGCGCCACGCACGACCTCTACCCGATGGAAGCCCGATTGAGGAATCTGAACTACTCTGCTCCCATCCATCTCGAATTCACGTTGTTCGAGGACGGCATCGAGAGGGAGCCGGAGAAGGTGCACATCGGCGACATGCCCGTGATGATCAAGTCCAAGAAGTGCAACCTGCACAAGGACAACATAGAGATGGAACGCGAGCCGACCGCGGAAGAACTCACCAAGTTCCTCGTCGATCAGGGCGAGGACCTGTGTGACCCGGGCGGATACTTCATCATAGGAGGCACCGAGAGGGCGCTCATATCGCTCGAGGACCTCGCGCCGAACAGGGTCATGGTCGAGCTGAACGAGCGCTATGGCACTAGCCTGCATGTCGCGAAGGTCTTCTCTCAGAGGGAAGGATACCGCGCGCTCACGTTGATGGAGAAGAAGAAGGACGGCATGCTTGTTGTTTCAGTGCCCGCTGCGTCCGGACAAATACCACTTATCGTTCTGATGAAAGCACTCGGGATGGAGAGCGATGAACAGATCTTCAAGGCCATCGTCTCGGACCCGCAGATGGCGAACATTGTCTACGCCAACATCGAGGAGTGCCAGAACAAGAAACTGTATCCCCCGAACGGGATCTATACGACAGAAGACGCGATACTCTTCTTGGAGCGAAAGTTCGCTACTGGCCAAGCCAAGGAGTACAGGGCGAAGAAGGTCGAGAGCATCATCGACCGCTCGCTGCTGCCGCACCTGGGCGACACGTCCGATGTCAGGCTCAAGAAGGCCATCTTCCTGGGCAGAGTCGCGAGGACAATCCTCGAGCTTGAGCTCGGCCACAGGAAGGAAGATGACAAGGACCACTACGCGAACAAGAGGCTGAAGCTCGCAGGCGACCTGATGGAGGACCTTTTCAGGGTCGCATTCACGAACCTCATCAAGGACCTGAAATACCAGCTGGAGAGGGGCTACACGCGCAAGAAGGGCCTCAAGATATCCTCAGCGATCAGGCCAGACCTGCTCACGCACAGGTTGCTGCACGCATTCGCGACGGGCAACTGGGTCGGAGGCAGGGCAGGTGTTTCGCAGTTGCTGGACAGAACCTCTAACATGAGCGCGCTGTCACACTTGAGGCGCGTCACTTCTCCGCTCACCAGGAGCCAGCCACACTTCGAGGCCAGAGACTTGCACCCGACGCAATGGGGCAGGCTGTGCCCGAACGAGACCCCCGAAGGTCAGAACTGCGGTTTGGTCAAGAACTGCGCACTCATCATCGATGTTTCCGAAGGGACTGACGAGAAGGAAGTCATCTGGCTGCTCAAAGACCTTGGAGTCAAGGAGGTCGGGGAGCAGCAGACGACGGAGACGAGGATCTACGTCAACGGCGACCTCATCGGCCTTCACGAGAAGCCCAAGGAGCTCGTAGAGGAGATACGCCAGAGGAGACGCTCCGGCTTGATGTCGCCCGAAGTGAACATCCGCTTCGACGACAACATGAACGAGATCATAATCAACTGCGACGAGGGCAGGCTGAGGAGGCCTCTGCTCGTCGTTCGCCACGGCAGGACGCTGCTCACGCACAAGCATGTCGATGACATGCGTGCGGCCAAGACCAAGTGGGCCGACATCATCCGCGAGGGCGTCGTCGAATGGATCGATGCGGAAGAGGAAGAGGACACGTACATCGCGGTCTTCGCATTCAAGACACCTCAGAAGTGCGAGCACTGCGGGAAGTTCCTCTCGGAGATCGATGTCGAGTGGAAGAACCCGGGAGAAGAGGGCAAGATCACGCTCGAGTGCAAGGCTTGCGGAGGCGTGATGCACGTCGAGTCCATGTTGAACGATGAGCACACGCACCTCGAGATCGACCCGATGGTCATCCTCGGCATATGCTCGGGCCTTGTTCCGTATCCGGAGCACAATTCGAGCCCGAGGGTCACCATGGGTTCGGGCATGGCGAAGCAGTCCCTCGGACTGAGCTCTTCCAACTACAGGGTCAGGCCTGACACGAGAAGCCACCTGTTGCACTATCCTGAGAAACCACTGGTCACGACCAAGGCCATGGACTTCGTGTACTTCAACCAGAGACCGGCAGGACAGAACTTCGTCGTTGCGATCCTATCCTACGGCGGGTACAACATGGAAGATGCTGTGATCATGAACAAGTCTTCCGTCGACCGGGGACTCGGCAGGTCCACATTCATGAGGACGTACAGGGCAGAAGAGCGCAGGTATCCCGGAGGTCAGGAGGACCACTTCGAGATCCCGAGCCCGGATGTCCGAGGCGCTCGCGCGGATCTCTCGTACAGCAACCTGGGTGAGGATGGACTCATCAGCCCAGAGACAGGGGTCAGCGGCGGGGATGTGCTCATCGGCAAGACATCGCCTCCGAGATTCTTGGAAGAGGAGGCAGACTTCCTCACGCCTCAGAAGAGGAGAGAGACCTCGGTCACGGTTAGGTCCGGCGAGAGTGGCTGGGTCGACAACGTGATGCTCACGGAGTCGGAGAACGGCTCAAGGCTAGTGAAGGTCAAGGTCAGAGACGAGAGGATCCCTGAGCTGGGCGACAAGTTCGCATCCAGGCACGGCCAGAAGGGAGTCATCGGACTCTTGGTCCCGCAGGAGGACATGCCGTTCACAGAGGACGGATTGGTCCCGGATCTTCTTATCAACCCGCACGCCGTGCCGTCTCGAATGACTGTCGCTCACG
>JALHSX010000202.1 GCA_022865445.1 Thermoplasmata archaeon
AGCCAGAAAATTAGAAGACGGTACGAATAAATACCAAAGGCTTATATTCGTGTACTATCATCACCTGTTTTGGGATGTGCGATGGCTAAGCCCGAAGGGAATGAAGAAGACTGGTTCACCAAGCTTGACGAAGAGCTGGAGAAGAAGACTACCCAGATAACCGACAACTTCGTCGAACAGAACAACCAGAAGCAGGTCATCAACAAGACTCTGCTCGAGGATCTCTTCCGCATTTGGATAAGGTTCAACAAGATCAATGTGCACTTCAGCATGGCTCCCGACCCACAGGGGCCTGCGGCCTTCGCCACATTCGTCGTGTACCCGGAGCAGTGGTCGTTCAAACCCGACTACGACTTCGCTGGCGTCGACAACCTCTCGCTCACGGACAGGACTCAAACGCGTGTGGGAGACTCGCTGAAGTCATGGTACTACAGCGTTGACAGCCAGACGCACTTTCGAATGGTTTTCGAATACTGCGAGGGAGAGCACTACTACAAGTACGCTGGCTGGAAGAGGATCTTCAGCCAGTACGTGCTGTTGGACCTCCCGATCACGAAGTTCGAGGAGAAGAAGTACCACGACGTGCTCGCGGACGTTATCAAGAACTGGTACGAGTCTCACCTGAGGCGCGACAGGGAGATCGTCCTCAAGCACATCAGGGAGAAGTACGAGAAGGGCGAGACGTTCACACAGTGAGCACTTCTGCTTGTCTGTCCGTTCGATGCAAGGCGCCTGCCACTTGTCAGTCCACAGAGCACTCGGCCATCTTCTTGCAAGCAGCTTTCGCCTTATCGTAGTCGCTGACTGCGAACACGAACCTCAGACTGTCGCCCTTCTGCCCGAGCAAATACGAGGCTGATATCTCGACGCCCGAATCGACCAGAGCTTTGGCCACCTTCAGCCATTGCCCTGGTTTGTTGTGCATCTCCACCACCAGCACCGACCGATCCTTGTAGTGCAGGTCCGCCTTCATCAACATCCTCCTGACCTCCTCCTCGGATCCGGTGAGGAACTTGATCACGAACCGGTCTCCAATCTTGGCCGTCGCAATCGTGTTCAGGTTGATGTTTTGCTCCGCTAGCACGGATATCGCATCTAGCAGGTTCTTGCTCGATCCACTGAAGGACATTTCAAATTCTGTGGCCACCGCTCTCTCCTCCTGAAGTGCTATAACGATGTTATTCAACCCATCGTATATATTATGCGCGCCTGCCAATTTCGACGATAGTCGAAGAACACGAACTCGCACGAGAGAGCAAATGAAAATCGAGAAGGAAGAGGTTTGACTCAGAGGATCTGCGGGACCTCTGATCACGCCGAGTAATATGCCATGAGGCAGTCGGCCCAAGACGATTCGGACACGATGTCAAGTCCGACATCACAGTACACAAACTGCCTCGCCCATGTCCATCCCATCGAGTTGAACTGAGCGAGCGAGGGCGGGAACCAGAAGTTCAATCCCTGAACCGACTCATGGTACTTCCGGCTGTTGTCCTGTGCGATCACAGCCGCGTTGAAAGCGGACTCGAACACCGCTATCTTAGCGTCGAGCACCGGGTCATTGATTGCCTTGAGGCCGTCAACGAACACGTACAAGTCTGGCATCCATTCGTATCCCGCCATATTCGTCCATGTGCCGATGAGCGCATACCCGCGGGCCGCCGCGACCTGTTTCCCGTGCGATGGTATCATGTCGAGGAGCACGTCGGTCAGGTCCGAGAAGGCTGCTCCGAGAGCCGCAACCTTCGACGTGTCAACAGCAGCGAATGTGGCGAAGTCCTGGGAGTACCTCATGATGTGGTCGTAGTCCCATTTCGAACTGTAGTACTCCACGTACTGGTAGGTGATGTCCATCGCGAGCTGCTTGGCCGACGTCCAAGGAGCCTTCACTAGCTCCGTGACGAACATATCATACGGGAGCCCGTCGAACGGAACCATCGTCTCAGAGCCTATAACATACGAAGCGGCGTTCCTCAGCTCGTACACAGTCTCCATCGTCAACATGTTACATGCGTCGAAGGCCAGAATGTCCACGCCCTTTCCTCTGTTGGCAGACTTCACATTCTCCAGCGCCTTCGCAATCCCGTCTATCGGCATCAGCACGTCTCCGTTGGTCTCGTCCTGGCATATCCCACGCCATCCGTACCCGTGGTCCTGCAGGACAAGCATCGTCTTCTCCGCTGGGAACTTGGCCATACCGTAGGCGACGAACTTCTCAAGGGTGGCTGGCGCGGACGAATTCATCTCGGGCCATGTGGCCACGAGCTTCCTCGCGCCTCCCTCGACATCATAGATCCATACCCCATCTTTGGACAAGATGTCTATGAAGACAACTATGTTGACGTTCGTATTGGATGTCAACGCCTTCTCCCAAGTCGTCATCGCGAACTCGGTGCAGAACTCGAGGCTGTTGTCCGCATCCCAATACATCAGCAACGTCCATTCCTTTGCCGAGCTAGCCTTCTGAGCGGGCGATGCGCCCATGACGCCCGTAGGCAGTATGACGGCAGCGGCAATCAAAACACACAGTATGCACCCTAGCTTCCCGAGTTTCAAGGTGACTCCCCCCTAGGCTACTGACTCCCGTATGAAACGAATGTCAGATAACCCTTTCCCAAGCGGTCGGCGCAACTGAATTATTTGTGAGACTGCATCGGAGGCAGGGCGCGCGAGACAATGACCGTGTCATTCGACCGAATCGCGGACAGATACGACACCACTCGAGGATATCCAGACGAAGTGATGAAGGACATCCTTGAGGCGCTCGAGAGAACGCTCGACCGGGGGAAGAGGATACTGGATGCAGGCGTAGGGACAGCGAGGTTCGCAAAACCCCTTCAGGACCGAGGTTACGAGGTCATAGGTCTGGACATCTCGAAGAGGATGCTGGCCAAGGCAAGGGCCAAGAGTGCCTCGGATCTCTTCAGAGGCGACATGTGCTCGCTGCCCTTCAGAGACGACGTTTTCGGCACCACTCTGAGCATCCACGTGCTTCACCTGGTATCCAAGTGGAGGTGCGCTCTCGGAGAGATAGGCCGGGTGACCACAGACAAATTCGTCTCGGTGGCGTTCAACAAAGAGGAGTCGCCCGCGGAAGAGCTGCGGAGATCCTACGACCAGGCCTGCGCGGAGCTGGGACATGCAGTCCGTCATCCAGGGCTCAGGGAACGAGAGCTGCCAGATCTGTTGGAACCCGATTCCGCCAGCGTGATCACGCTGCACGAACATCCGATAGACGTTCAGGGAATGATAGGCGACTTCGAGACAAGGACCTACTCCAGCCAATGGATGGTGCCCGAGGAGATCCACGAGCAGGCGATTGAAGCGCTTAGGCAGAAATACGACGGCGTGCAGGAGATCATGGGAAGGGAGAAGATATCGCTGCTGGTCTGGAACATCGACAAGGTGTGGGAGTTCGCCTCTGGCCCAGACCCAGGCATGCGCTGAGCATCACACTTTCGCCTGCCTGTAGCGCATCACTTTATATTCGGGAGGCGAGTTGCCAAAACAGCAGCACAGAAGAAACACGGCTGCTCACAGGGGGACTTCATCGTGGAAATACAGAAGCTAGCGCCCCATATCGAAGAGATTGCCAGGGCGCTCGGGGATAAGTTGTCAGAGGAACAGATCGCTGAAGAGCTGCAGAAGTACGTGGACGTCTACAAGCTCAGCATACCGATGGCGAAGAGGACCATCGTCAAGAAGTACGGCGGAGACAGCAGTGGTTTCTCGGCCGGCTTCCAGAGGAAGCTCGCGGAGCTCAGGCCGAACGACCCCAACGTGGATTTCGTGGCCAAGGTGCTCTCCGCGAACGCGAAGGAGATACAGGCCAAAGGCGAGAAGAAGCAGATCGTGTTCGGCTTCCTCGGCGACGACACGACCACGCTTCCGTACACTGCCTGGGAGATCGAGGACCTCCAGCTGAACAAGGGGGATGTCATCTCTGTCAAAGGCGCCTACACGCGCGAGTATCAGGGCAGAGTGCAGGTCAATTTCGGCAACAGGGTATCCATCAAGAAGGAGGACCCGTCCACCGTAGGGGACATCCAGGTCGCCCAGGGACCGCCCAGGGCGGTCGGAATCGGAGAGCTCAGAGAGGC
Organism: Thermoplasmata archaeon; assembly: GCA_022865445.1. Classification (GTDB taxonomy): domain Archaea; phylum Thermoplasmatota; class Thermoplasmata; order UBA10834; family UBA10834; genus COMBO-56-21. Next base: position 4,101 of record JALHSX010000202.1, read on the forward strand.
CATGGGCTACGTCGAGGTCAAAGGGAGGATTTTGTCGCTCGAGCCGCGCG
>JALHSX010000203.1 GCA_022865445.1 Thermoplasmata archaeon
CAGGTTCGAACGCTCGCTTCACCAACAGTATCTTGCCGTTCTTGATTGCCACCGCCCCGACTCCGACAAGTGGTGCAATCGGGTACTTCCGCTTAATGTGCGACTCTTGTTCCTCGGTCATTGCTCTTTCACCTTCCTTCTGATGTAGTAAATGCATACGATTGCAGCGCTCGCAGATCCAATTGCGATGGTCGCTGAGATCAGAACGAGTCCACCACCATCGTTGGCGCTCTCGGGAGTAGACATGTCCATGAGAGTGGCGACGAGCCCTTGCGCCACCGCCACGATCTGTCCCTCCGAGAGCTTGTCGACTGTGTCTTCGGTTGAATGGTAATATGGATTGAATTGGTAGACGCCTGTTGTTGGGTCGGATTCTATGAGCAGTGCAGCGGGATAGCCTGCTGACCAGAAGCTAGCGTGATCACTGTTGAGCGAAGATGAGTTGCTCTCAACCTCTATTGAGAGCTCGATGCCAAGAGCGCCAACCATCTCCTGCATTTCGGACCCAAGCCTCACGGAGTCCTCATTCACGATTACCACGGTGTGATTCTCGCTTCCACCTCCATAACCGATCATGTCAAGGATCCAGCATGCTTCGTATGAGATGCCCTTCGCCTTCTCGGATTCGACGTAGCTCATACTGCCTGCCAATCCCCCAGAGGAATCGTAACCGTTCTCCTCCGCACCGAAAGCGACAAACCTCACAGTGTTCCGTAGCCTGAGATTCGAGAGTACGCGTGCTAGCTCTATTACACACGCGACTCCAGAAGCATCATCATCTGCACCGGGGGCTGGAAGCGTTTGACCGTCGGAGACAGTCCCTACATCTCTGTTTTCGCTGTCATAGTGGGCGCCGAAGAGGAATTGAGGGGCGTCCGCTGATGCTCCGGGGATTGTGGCAACCACATTCTTGACGCTGTGAACTCCTGCCATGAATTCCTGGTACTCCGCAGCTATGTTCATCGCTTGGAATTGTCCGAAGATGTAGGACGCCGCTTCGTCTGATGAGTTGAGGTAGAACGCCCTTGAGCCGAAGTCCTGGAGGTCCTGGATTGTTCGCATGATCCTCTCGCCTGATACAGCGTCCACAAGATCAGAGGTGGCATGCCTGTCGTATTGGGTTAGTGCCGAATTCGGAGTGGATGCTGAAACAGAGAGCGATGCGAAGACCAGAATCATGCACACTAGTCTCGGCCAAGAGGCCGCACGGCGCTGGACGGGCGAACGATGGAGCCTTGCCAGCACGTCTGGTTTTTCCATATTGCGTCGGGATTGGTAGCGAACGATATAAAGAGATTCAGCCATATGATTAGCGTGTCCTTGGGAAAGGCTTTTGCGTCCGTCGGAAAAGAACTGGGAAGGCCTGAGGTTTTCGCAGCGTTCTATCCGTACTCTGAATTGAAACACACCTGGAAGAGAGACAGGGAAGGGATGTTTTTCAAGATAAGCGACTATTTATCGGACGCTCCGGAGACTGTTCTCGAATCGCTGTCATGGTATCTTCTATGTCGAGCTGTTGGAAGGAAGTGTCCCCAAGCAAAGGCCGACCGATATCTCGTCTACGCTCGCTCGAGGGAGCTCTGGGAGTCGAAGAAGGAACTCTACCTGAGCCGATCAAGAAACCTGTCGTTCGAACCCAGGGGGAATGCAAGGGATTTGCGAGATGTCTTTGACTACGTCAATTCATTCTACTTTGCCAGCAGGCTCCGGGACCCCACCTTGGCTTGGGCTACCGAGTCACCTCGGCGGCGCCTTGGATTCTATTTCCAGCCGCTGAACCTTCTCGCAGCGAACCGGGCACTGGACTCGGCTGCTGTTCCGCGATATGTGTTGGAATTTGTCGTTTTTCACGAGCTACTCCATCATGTCAGCGCTGGAAATGGGCGCGCTGCAAGGCGGGTCCATCACACTCTTGAATTCAAGAAGCAGGAGAAGACATTCTCGCACTATGACGATGCGGAGCGCTGGCTTGGGAAGCTCGCTCGAGAAAGAAGCTCCAACAGAACCTGAGGGCATTGTCCCCCAGGTGTAACAGTGCGGTTCATCGCATGCCAAAGCAGTCTCACCGCCCTGACCCTCCTGGGGGTTGTTGTTGTGCGACGCGTTGTCCCCTACACACGCTCCGGTGTCACACCGGTTCTTCATAGAGGGACCCATGTACGGCGCACTGTAGCCTGGTGTCGGAACACTGCATCACGTATGTCAGCAGCATATTCTTCCAGGCGAAGAATCCAAGTGTGCATCATCGATATATCCTTTTCCAAGCAATTTGGACAACAACCTTACGGGAGGTCAGTGGACAACGGAGGCCTCGTTGAGCATCCTCAACCGCCGCTCAGAGTCTCTCAAGGGCTTCCTCTCGGCCTTGAAGCACGACCCACGGATTTGAAAGCAAAGTGGCTTCGAAGTCCTGACGCGCCTGGATGATAGGCTCGCCTAGCCATATCTGGCCATGGGCAATTCTTTTTATATCTACAACCCATGTATAAATTCGATGGCCGCGCTGATCGGCTGCTCTGGGTGGTCGTACGACGATTGGGTAGGTAGGTTCTATCCATCCGACCTTGCGAAGAGGAAAGGCGAGTGGCTGTCGTACTATTCGAAGTATTTCTCTACCGTCGAGATAAACTCAACATTCTACCGTGTCCCGAACGACTTCATGGTGAGGTCTTGGATAGAGCGCGGCAAACAGAAGCCGGGGTTCGAGTTCTCAGTGAAGTTGCCCCAGATAATCACACACGAGTCCATCCTCAAGGAGGACGGCGAGAAGGCGGCAGAGCAGGCGTCGAGTTTCGAGGGGATATGTGTCAAACCGCTTGCGGAGGAAGGATTGCTGGGAGGAGTTCTGATACAGCTCACCCCATACTTCCGCCTGGAAGGCAAGGGGAGCCTTGCCAAGCTGAGGGCCTTGCTTGACATGTTAGACACTGACGCGTATGACTACGCCGTCGAGTTCAGAGACAGGAGCTGGCTCAACGAGAGAGGGAACGAGCTCGCCGCTGACGCATTGGAGACGCTCCAGGAATTCGGCGTGGCCAACGTGATCGTCGATGGACCAGGCTTCCCTGTAACCAGGTCTCTAACCGCCAAGCACGCCTATGTGAGATTCCATGGCAGGAACTACGACATCTGGTTCAAGGACGAGACCGAGGACGACTACCGCATCAACCGCTACGACTACATCTACACGCATGAGGAGCTCGAACCTTGGAGATCGAGGCTCCAGGAGATAGTCTCCAACTGCGAGACTGCAAGGATATACTTCAACAACCACGGGCGTTCGAAGTCGGTCAAGAACGCCTTCCAGATGATGGATCTCCTGGGCATCTCACACGAGGAGAAGGACATCGACATACAGGACCAGATGACCCTCGGAGAATTCGGCAAACACTAGCTAACCAACTCCGCCTTGCTGGTGCCGTCCTCCTGTTCTTCCACTCTTATCACGTAGTTCATCGTGTCCTTGACATCCTCGATGTGTGTGATCAGGAATATCTGCCGGAATTGGGTCGAGAGGCGCGATAGTGCCGTCAAGACGCTTCTCTTCCTGTTGGGATCCTGCGAGCCGAATATCTCGTCCAGAATGAGGAAATTGATCGGTGTGGCGCCTGTCCTGTCCGCGATGATCCTGGAGATGGCAAGCCTAAGGCTCAGGTTTGCGAGATCTGACTCGCCTCCCGAGAATCGATCAATGGGGTAAGAGGTCCCTTGGTCGTCTATTTGCATTTCGTAGTTCTCGTCCAGCTTGACGCTCGAGTATCTTCCTTCGGTCATCGATTCGAGGCCTTTCGAAGTGAGTTCTGATAGGACTGGCGCAACACGTCCGATAAGATGATCCTTGAAGTTGACGACGACGTCTTCCAATACCGCGAGTTCCTCCGCGGCCTTTCTGTCTTTTTCGATGGTCTTCTTGACTCGCACGATCTCCTCGAGTTCCTTTCGCGCCTGAGCGAGCCCTGAATCGGCCCTTTCTTTGATGCTGCCAAGCTTCCTGAGCGCGTCCTTTGCCGAATTCAATGCTGTTGTTTTATCATCAAACTCCTTAAGAGTTGCTTCATATAAGACTTTCTTTGGTTCAAGGACCTCGACCATTCCCCTGAACTGCGCCTCTTCGCCTGCAACCTTCTTGATCGCCGCTCTCACATCCCCGATTTCTCGAGCATAGTGCTCCGATTGTGTCCTCAGATTCTTGAGCTCGAGGTAGACCTCGTGCGCCTCCTTGAGCCTCTCGTACTCCCTCATGACATTCTCATAGTCCTGATCGGAGAATCTGACCTCCCCAAGATCTGTCCGGCTCTTCCTGCGCTTCGATAGTCTGTCTTTCACCTTGGCCAGCTCGCCCTCCTTGTCCCTGACCGAGGCCTCGGCCTGTCTCATCTTGTTGAGCTGCTGATCCAGATTCGTTCTCTTCTTCTTGAGCGCCTCCTCCTTGTTCACGAGCATCCTGAGCTCCGATTCCAGCTGAGCAGTCCTGGCCTGTGCATCCAAGGCCGTCTTCTCTGCCGCTTCGGAACTTTCACTGAGCTTCGTCAGGAGGAGTTCGAAG
>JALHSX010000204.1 GCA_022865445.1 Thermoplasmata archaeon
CGGATCCTGCACCGCGCATGCAGGAGTCGGGATGGTCGAGTACTACGAGAAGAGAGCCTTTGAGAAGCATATCGACGCTTCGCGGCTTTTCCTGTACAAGGCCACGAGGAATCTCTCCGAACTGCACGGAGATAGCGGCGCATCGATCCGTTCCACGATGGGGGCGCTCGTCTTGTTCGGCGTCCCGCCTGAGAAATACTGGCCGTACAGCGACAAGGGCTCTGATTTCGACAAGGAGCCGAACGCGTTCTGCTATTCGTTCGCAGAGAACTACAAGAGCATCAAGTACTTCAGACTCGACACGCCTAAACTCTCGGAAGAAGCGGTCCTCGAGAGTGTCAAGAAAACCCTCGTCGCAGGCATTCCCGTGATGTTCGGCTTCACCGTCTACGACTCGATCAATCAGGCGGAAAGCACGGGCAAGATCCCTTTTCCCTGCAGCAACGAGAGAGTGTTGGGAGGACACGCCGTTGTCGCTGTGGGCTACGACGACAAAATCGAGATAGGAAATTCGGACTGCGACGTCTCGGCGAAAGGGGCAATGCTGATCAGGAATTCCTGGGGTGAGGGATGGGGGGACGGAGGCTACGGCTGGCTGCCATACGAATACTTGTACAGGGAGCTGTCAGTTGATTTCTGGTCGATGCTCAAGCAGGAATGGGTCGACACGAGACAGTTCACCATCGAATGAGGACCATCGCTCAGAGCCACCTCGACACAGTCGTTCAAGCCCATTCACGTCGCCACGTGCATCCCAAGAAAAGACAATAGGGCAGGGAGGACTATTCTATCAGCGTAAGCATGGCGAAGATCACGACCAGTTGCACAATAGTGTTGCTAGTCCTGTTGCTGGCTATCGGGATCCAACCCGAGACCACCGCATGGAGCAACGGTGGCTACTCTGCCGATCCCGACAATCCCGATTATGGCACTCATGACTGGATCGCTGACATGGCCATTGCGATCCAGACAGAGGATGCGACCTTCCTGAAGACCACCTATCACGCCCGATTCCTGTTCGGGACGGAGGCTCCTGACAACACCTCCAACATAGGTGACAGCACGAACCATCACGTCTACTACTACTCATCCGGCGACCTCCAAGATGGCAAGAGCGCGATCAGAGCGTCGCAGATGTATCAGATTGCTCTTGGCTACCTGGCCTCTGAAGATCTCGATAATGCCGCATACTACATCGGTGCCATGACACACTATCTCGCCGATGTCGGGGTCTTTGGGCACACGATGGGAAGCGGGACTGACTGGGGGGCAGAAGACCATCATTCAGACTACGAGGACGCCATTCAGTCAATGACCGGCTCCCTCAGTTCGCCAACAGGAATTTCTCTCGGCGACTCCGACGCCTATGCTGCAACCCTCGATCTGGCCGACATGACCACATTTGGCGGTGGGGCAATAATGCCCAACATCTGGATGGACACGAACTACAACTGGGCGAACTCAACATTTGTGACTAGCGCCATGGCATCGTTGAACAGTTCGGTTGCAGCTGTCGCTGCCGTGGTCAATCATCTGCTGGTCGAGGCCGACTCTCCGTCCCCATCGCCCGACCCACAGGCGCCTCAGCCTCCAGAGTCTCTCAGAGCCACCGTGACTGGAGCGCGTATCAGTCTTTCGTGGTCACCTCCCGTGAACGATGGGGGTCGAGCCATCATTGGCTACAAGATATTCCGCGGGACCGATCAAGACAATCTGTCGCTTGCTGCAACCGTCGCCGACTACGCCCGCAGCTGGACGGATGAATCCGTTGAGATGGGCAC
>JALHSX010000205.1 GCA_022865445.1 Thermoplasmata archaeon
ACTACATAATCAAGGTCAATGACAATCTCATCCCTGTGGAGGAGAAGACCGGACGGACTCCGCGAGGACCCTTGTTCTCGCATATACTCCAGATCGCAGCATACTGCTTGCTGATAGAAGATGGCACAGGCAAGCTGCCGCCATACGGCCTTGTCAAGTATCCGCAGCACGAGCACGAGATCGAGTACAACGAAGACCTGAAGAAGGTGCTCTTGGAGAAGCTCGATGAGATGCGGACGATCATGAAGACGGGCGACGCGCACAGAAATCATGAAAGGCCTGGTAAGTGCAGGAACTGTTCTCGGAGAGAGGTCTGCCCGGAAAGACTGGCGTGAAGCGCTATTCGACCGTCACTGTCTTCGCGATGTTCTTCGGTTTGTCGATCGGACACCCACGCGCCTTGGCGAGGTAGTACGCCCACAACTGCAGCACGACTATCACTGGCACAGGCGAGAACATCGGAGGTATCTCCCGTATCCATATGGCGTCATCCACGTATCTCGGAAGCTCAGTGTCTCCCTCAAAGCCAATGGCTATGACCGGACTTCCCCTCGCCGATACCTCGCTTATGTTCCCGAGCATCTTCTCGTATGTGTGGTCCTTGACCGCGATCGCCACGATGGGCGAGTCCCTCGATATCAGGGCCAACGGTCCATGCTTGAGCTCGCCCGCGGGGAATCCCTCTCCGTGGATATAGGCGATCTCCTTGGTCTTCAGGGCGCCTTCGAGAGCTATGGGGTAGTTGATGCTCCTGCCTATGAAGAACATGTCCCTGGCTGAGGAGTACTTCTTGGCCAATGCCTCGATCTCTGAAGCCTGATTCAGGACATCCTGCACCGACCTCGGGAGGTTTCTGAGGGTCCCGACAATGGATCGTTTAGCCTGGGCCGTCAACGACCTGTTCTGCGTCCCAAGTTCCATGGCCAGGAGATACAGAGCGATGAGTTGCGTGGTGAATGTCTTGGTGGCCGCGACGCCGATCTCGGGACCGGCACGCGTGTAGATGGTATGGTCGACCTCCCTCGTGATCGCAGACCCGATCACATTCGCGATTCCTACCGTCTTGTTGCCCCGCTTCTTGGCCTCCCTCGCGGCGCCTAGCGTGTCCGCAGTCTCTCCGCTCTGAGTGATCAATACGACAAGCGGATTCTCCCTCGAAACGGATGAATACCTGTACTCGGAAGATATCTGGACCGTCGTCGGGATCCGCGCAAGCTCTTCGATGATGTATTTGCCAACGAGACCCGCATAGTACGAAGTCCCGCAGGCAACGATCTTCACGGTCGAGAAGTGTTCGTTCTGAAAGAACGGTTCTGCCTCGACCGACTCGATCCTGCCCAGCAGCGAATCATGGATCGCATCGGGCTGCTCGAATATCTCTTTGAGCATGAAGTGCGGGTATCCACCCTTCTCGGCGTCCTCGAGGTTCCAAGTGATCTTCTGCGGCTCCCTTCGGACCTCATTGCCTTTGCCATCGACTATCTTGACCGAATCCTTCGTGATGCTGACGACCTCGCCGTCCTGGATGTAGATCATGCGGTTGGTGTACTTCAACAACGCAGTGACATCGCTCGCGATGAAGTTCTCGCCCTCGCCCAGTCCGACGACGAGCGGACTCTCGCGCCTCGTGGCAACGACCTGATCGCATCCTGCGCAGACGACCGCGAACGTGTATGTTCCGTCGACCTTCTCGAGTGCCTTCTGCACAGCCTTGACGAGGTCGTCCTTGAACTCCGCCTCCACCAGGTGCGGGAAGACCTCGGTATCGGTGTCCGAGGTGAAGTTGTGACCGTTCTTCTGCAGCTCCTCGCGGACTCCCATGAAGTTGCTGATGATGCCGTTGTGCGCGACGGCCAGCCTGTTCGAGCAGTCGGCGAGCGGATGAGCGTTCACGGTGGTCGGCTTGCCCTGTGTGGCCCACCTAGTGTGCGCGATCCCCACCGAGCCCTTCATCTCCGGCATCGCGGCCTCGAGGACCGCTATCTCGCCCGCGCTCTTGAAGAGCTGGAGCTCCGTGCCGGCAACAGCCAGCCCCGCCGAATCGTAACCTCTGTACTCCAGCCGTTTCAGGCAGTCGAGGAGGATGGGTTGCGCATCACGCCACCCCGCGTAACCAACTATGCCACACATTCGAAATGACCTCTAGGTCACGAGCGACCTGTTAGGCAGGTTCCTGATGATCTTCGACCCGCTCGATATCTTGCACCCGGCACCGACGATCGTGCCAGGCTCGATCATGACGCCTGTGCCGAACGACGTGTCCTCGCCCATGATCGACCCTATGTGAGGGACTTTGTAGAACTCGTCCCCGATGTTGACATATGCCTCAGCGCCTGCGCCCATGAGGTGCGACTGCGATTTCACACCGTACCCGAGAACGCAATGCGAGAGATACGATTGCGCCCCGATGCTGCAGTTGCTCATGAGTACGCTGTTCTTGATCACGGAATATGGTTCGACTGTGACGCTGTTGCCGATGCTCGTGGACGGGAAGATCGTGACATTGGGCCCGATGTCGCAGCCGTCGCCTATCAGCACGGGCCCGTAGATGGTCGTGCCCGCCCTTATCACGGTCTCCTCACCGATCCCGACAGGCCCTTGGATGACGACCTGGGACTCTATCTTGCCGGCAGTCCGCACGGGGAGGTTCTCGAGAGCGGCTGCATTCAGCTCGAGAAGGTCCCACGGATATACGGCGTCGATCCAGAGGCCGTCTGAGAACACGGGCGTGAGCGGCTCGTGCCCCAAGCTGGCCTGGACCGCGTTGCTCAGGCCGTACTCGCCCATGGCGATGCACTGGTCTATGAACTGGAATATCCTGTCGCTAAGGCAGTACATGCCTGTGAGGATGATGTTGGAGATCATCTCGGTAGGCTTCTCGTAGACTCCCTTGATCGAGCCCTTCTCCAGGGTCACCACACCGTACTTGGACGGGTTCTCGCTCTCGACGACGAGCGCGCTCGGACATGCTCCGGCCCTCAACAGGTCGCCGACCGCGCGCCTGTCGATGACGTTGTCCCCGGGAAGCACCAGAAAATCGCCGGACATCCGGTCCTTCACGCACGCGAGTGCATGGCCATTCCCCAGCTGCTTCTCCTGAACGACATACTCTATCTTCGCCCCGAACTTCTTCCCGTCCTCGAAGTGGGACATGATACGCTCCTTGCGGTAACCGACAACCATGATGATATCGTGGACATCGTTCTTCACGAGCGAATCCACGACGTACTCCAGAATCGGCCGGTTCGCGATGGGTATCATCACCTTCGGCTCCGACGCCGTGAGCGGCCGAAGCCTCATGCCTTCCCCCGCAGCCAGCACTACCGCCTTCATAGGAAACTCACCGACAAAAAACCTACATGGTTGCCGCCACTTAATGGTTGCGCACTAAGGGCAGCACTCACTCCTCCTCTTCGCCTTCCTCGTTGATCTGACCATAGATCTTCCGGTTCCGAGCCTCGACCTTCATCTGCGTGGCCTCCTCGAACACACCGCACTCGCACCTGATACGAGTCATCATGTCCTTCTTCACGCAGTAGCCGAATCCAGGCCCTGAACCCTCCTCGGGCCGCGGGTCCCAAGACAAGCACGCTGGGCACAACTGCCGCTGATTCTTGCCGCCTTTGCAGGTTGGATGAGAAGTCACGGGCCTCGTATGTGTCTTACCCAATATATCAGAATTTCCCCCTAGAAAAGGTCAAACGCAGGAAAGGCGATGACTCGCAGACCAGTAAATGGACCAACTCAGGATTGCCAAGTTCACGAGCAATGATCTCCCATTCGGGAAGATGATGACTGACCTGGAGGGATGGCACCGGACAGTCACCGATTGGAATCGTCTGTTGCGCATAGAACCCTTGGGCATGATCAAAGCTCAACTAGATGGCCGCGATGTAGGCATTGCGGGGTTCTTATCGTATAAGGATGTTTCTTGGATTCACTCAGTTATTGTCCTTCCAGAGTTCAGAGGAAAAGGGATTGGCAGAGCCATGGTGGAGAAATGCATTGCCAATGCCAGAGAGAATGGCTGTCCATGCATCAAGCTTGACAGCGTTCGCGGCTTCGAGGGTTTCTATAGGAGTCTCGGATTCGCCGAAGAGTTCGAATCGCATAGGTATCTCGCAGACGGGGCCCCATTTCCGAAAGTGGCCGAAGAAGTGAGGCCGTCGGACATGGGAAGCATTATGGCTTTTGACAGAGCTGCGGTTGGTGTTGACAGAGGCCGAGTTCTTCGGGCGATTTTCGAAGACAAAACCGACCTAGCTTTTTGCACAAGAGAGGCTGCGGTAATCACGGGATACATCTTGGGGCGCGAAGGCGAGGAACGCGTTCAGATTGGCCCCTGCGTTGCGAAAGGGGGAGACTATTCAATTGGACACCAACTGATAACCACTTTGATAGGATCTGTTGGTCCCGAGAGGAGATTCAGGATGTGTGTACCAGGCGCGAACAGAACGGCAGTAAGACTGGTTCGGGACCTTGGCTTCGCGAGTGGGATTGCATCGACTCGAATGTACCTCGGAGAACGGTTCCAAGAGTCAGCCGCAGTGCTATCGATGATTTCTCCAGAGAAAGGCTAACACTGGGCAGTGTGAGGTTACCATCCGCCTTAGAGACAACGATTAGATTCTCCGTCTGAAGGTCCGAGCGACACCGGATTTCTGAACATCTGGATGTAGCCTACAAGCAGTGCTGGCTACTATCTGGCTATGCAGAAATGACCCCTCTGGATACCATGACAACGCGAGGGCCCAGAGGCGCATACAGAAAGGAAGACAGGATCGCACTCCCGCCGGAACTGCAAAAGGAATTGGTCGAGAAGGCAGCCGCAAAGTACGGTAACTGCCAAGAGCTGGCCAAACATCTGAACATACCGAAGTCCTCCGTGCACTATTATCGAATCGGGAGGCTCACGATGCCGATTTCCATACTCAACCAGTTGCTAGAGATCGCAGGAGACAAAACCCTTGGGGAAAGGATTGCAGACCGAGGAGTAACCAAGGACAGGACATGGGCGAACGAGCAGGCGATAAGCGTCTTCCGTGAGATGTGCCGCGACAAGCTGAGACTGCCAACGAGAGATGAGCTGGAGAAAGATGACGGACTCAGAAGGAAGGCAGCGGCCATCATCTCGTACGTGTTGGCAGAAGGGTCCGTATGGCTTCAGAAGGAGAAATGGGGAGAATGCGCAGTCAACATCACACTCGCAGCACACGAGACGGATCTATATGACCATTTTAGGTCGTTATGTAGGGACGTCTTCCTCTATGATATTGGGCCTCCGCAGAAACCCGGTAATGGAGCAGTCGCAATCAGAGGATTCATCTACTCGAGGTTTGTGGCTGAGTGGCTCATGGAGAATGGGGTCCTTCCGGGTGACAAATCCGCAAGGGAGCTGCATCTTCCAACGTGGGTCATGAACTGCGATGACAAGGAGACCTTGATTGCTGCGCTTCAACCTTGGTGCGATGGAGAGGGGTCAGTTGCTTCTACACCAATCGGCACTCCCGTAGGATTCTCGATTGCCCAGTCTCGACATACGGACCTTGATCTCATACAGGTTTCGTCCAAGCTGATTCACGCTGCCGACCAGGGAATTGGCAATAGGCAAATGGCGCAAATCACGGTCTTTGGCGTCCAGGTCCACGAATATGTTTCGGCTGTCTGCAGAAGCGAGATTCTTGCCGACCTCAGAACGCTCTTCAACCGACTCGGAATGAACCCAACCATGAAGATCAATAGGCTCAGGCTCAAAGAGGATGGGTTCTGGAGCTGCGTCTGGTCGCTCAGGTTTGGGTCAAAAGACACTATGGAGATCAGGAAACACGAACTCGTAATACAAGAGAAGAAGAGGAGAGCCTTGGAAACGAGAAGACATGCGCTATAAATTCACAAATTATTATAAAGATAGCAATATTTATAATTAGCGGGGGCTAGATTTGAACTAGCGATCTTCAGGTTATGAGCCTGATGGGATTTCCAAGCTACCCCACCCCGCTGTTTCCGACTAACGGTGATGGTATAGTTAAAAGTATCCGTGTGACAGAGCGGTGAATCGTTTCAAAAGAACTTCCTCAGCCTGAGCACATCCTCTATCGACCCCTTCACCTGGAGTCTCCTCGTGGCATATGCCTTCATCACCCTAAGCTCCCCGCTCCTTAGCTGATGAAGTGTCTCACTGCTCGCGATGATCCTGAGGTCTGGATTCTGAGTCGGACCTTTATTGAGCTCGCCGACGTGCGCGTTCTCCAGCACGAAATTGTACAGCTCCCCATCCGTGATTTCGACCTGGATGACTTTCCTCACGCCTTGGAGCTCCGCGCTGAGTTTCGGATCCTCTGCGGCCTTCTTGTTGAACCTCGCGATGGTTTCTCTCAGGAGCTCTTCGACCAACTTCATCCCTCGAATGTGTCGAGCTTCCGCAGAGAGTTCAACATCATTAGGTTTTTGGCGGGCTCCCAGGACATGCGGGTATGCGGAGGGCAGCATTTGTGTTCGGACACGTAGCGTTCCAGGAAGGCCGTTGTGATCGGGTCCGTCATGTATCCCGAGCCGATCGGTTCTCCTATCTCCCTCTCGATCTCCCTGATGCGGGCGTCTCTCATGACCTTTGCCACTATGGAGGCCGCGGACACGACGGGGTATGTATCGTCCGCCTTGTGCTCGGAGACGATCCGGGGTCTGCACTTGAGCTTGGCCTTGATCATCTTCGCGAACTGCTCTTCGCTCGCGTCTGCCGCATCGACGTACGCCACTTCTGGCGAGAACCGGTCGATGAGTCGCGCGAAGACATCTGCTTCCAGCACGTTGAGGGAGCAGCCTCTCAGGTCTATCTCTGCTGCAGGCACCTCGATCAGCTCGACCATTGACAGCTTGCGTATCTTGGGCGCGAGCTCCTCGCGTTTCTTGGGCGTGAGTTTCTTCGAGTCTCTGACGCCGAGACTAATGAGCGAAGCGTCCGATTCGACCGCGACGGCGCAGACCACCATCGGGCCCAAGACCGGCCCTCTGCCCGCCTCATCCACGCCGCATATCATCTTCTCGTGCATGGGGGAGAGCGTAGATAGAGGTTTTGAGTTCTGTCCGGAAAGGCTAAATGTCCCTCTGGGCAATATTGCCCGAGATGATCGCTAGGGCACAGCAGAGTCTTCTTGGCTTGGACCTGGGCGCGAACAAGGATTTGCTACTCATAGTCTCTATCTTGTTGATAGTGGTCGGTCTGTTCCTAGCGTTCGCTGGTCGCAGGGTCTGGAAGCGCGTGATGTCCTTGATCGGCGCGATCATCGGCGGGCTCATCGGCTTCGCAATCGGCACTGCTGTGGGCGGTGTGCTCATTGGTTTCGTCGTTGGTACCCTCGCTTCGATCGTCGGGAGCGCTCTGTTCGTCTTCCTGGCGAGGGTAGGGATCGGCGTTGTCAGCGGTGTTCTGGGTTTCTTCGTGGTCAACCTTCTCTTCACGAACGAGATGGTTGCCCTCATAGTCGGAGTCGTCGCATTCGCTGTCACGTTCGCCTTCATAGAAGCCGCAATCGGAATCGTGACTGCAGTCGTTGGCGGTTTGCTCGTAGGGTTTGGACTTGTGCTGATCGAGCAAGACATGATGGTCGTTGTGCTCAGCCTTCTTGCGGTGATGGTCCTTGGCGCCGCGTTCCAGATGATCGCGCTGAAGGACGAATCCGCGCACAGGCGCAGGATGGCTAGCGTGGGCACGAGGAGTGCCGTCGCCGCGGCCGCTGTGGCTCCCCCAGAACCACCGCCGATGCCTGGAAGGACCTGCCCGAAGTGCGGCGGACCGCTCAGGTACATCCCAGAGTACGACAGGAACTTCTGCTATCGGTGCCAGCAGTACGAGTGAATAAAAAGCAGGGCTGAGCTACCGTTCGTATAGTTAATTCGCCACTATTTATTATTCTCGCCAGGTTATGGCGACCCGTTGACGCAGAAGGACACTCTGGATTGTCAGGCCAAGAGACTCAAAGATAGCTTCAGGTTGACGAGGGTTGGGGTCACTGGAGTCCGCAAACCCGTCGTTGTTCACAGGGACGGGAAGGACAACTATCTCACTGCCATGATCGATGTCTTCGTCGACCTCCCATCGACTCAGCGCGGATCGCACATGTCCCGGAACGTGGAGGTCATCACCGAGATGCTCGAGGAGAGCGTGAGAGCGAAGGTATCGAGCCTCGAGCAGCTGACCGCGAACCTGTGCAAGAAACTCCTGGAGAGGCACGAATATGCCAGCTTCGCCGAGGTCCAGATGTCCGCGGATTACTTTCTCGAGCGGCGGCCTGATGGTGGCAAAGCCTCGCTCGAGCCGTTCAAGCTGACTGCGAAGGCCACCGCGATGCGAGGGAATGGCCTGATGAAGCTCATCGGGGTCGAGGTCCAGGGCATGACAGCGTGTCCGTGCGCCATGGAGACGATAAGGCATCAGCTCGCCTCGAAGCGCCCGGACATCAAGAAAATCCCATCAGATGTCCCAATGATATCCCACAATCAGAGGAATAGGACCTCGCTGATCGTGGAGGTGCCCGAACATGTCGAGATCGAGGCCGACGACCTGATCGACATCGTCGAGAGCTCACTCAGCAGCCCGACTTACGGGATACTGAAGCGTAGGGACGAAGCGAATGTCGTCTTGAAAGCGCATGAGAACCCGAAGTTCGTCGAGGATGTCGTCAGGGACATTCTAGGCAAGGTTCTGCGAAAGTACAAGAAATTGGACGACTCCGTGCATGTCACTGTGCGGAGCGAGAGCGAGGAGTCGATCCACAAGCACAACGCTTTTGCCGAGAGAGTGACTACCCTGGGTGAGCTGAGGAGCAAGTGACCGGGAGAAGAAGGCAGAGGCCTGAGCCAGGGGCCATCAAAGCTCTTGCAGTGGACATCGACGGAACGCTCGCAGATGATTCTAGGAGGGTCGACCTCGAGGCCGTGGCCGCGCTCCGCGAAGTCCAAGATTCTGGGATACCGGTGATGCTCGCAAGCGGGAACGTCCTGCCGATCGCGTACGCACTCTCCAACTACTTTGGCCTCACGGGGCCGATCGTCGCCGAGAACGGAGGGATCGTGTCATACCAGCAGAAGATATGGGTCTTGGGGGATCCTGCTGGTCCCCGCAAGGCATACGACTTCCTCAGGACAAAGATGGACGCTCAGAGGCTCTTCACAGACAGATGGCGAGAGACCGAGGTCGGGCTCACGCGAGAAGTGAGCCTCGAGAAGGTCCGGGACGTCCTGAAGGATTGGCCAGTCGATGTCCAGACGACAGGTTGGGCGGTCCACATCATGGAGAAGGGGATGAACAAGTTCCGCGGGATCCAGAAGGGCTGTGAGCTCCTCGGGATCTCACCCAAGAACGTGGCCGCGATAGGCGATTCGGACAACGATGAGATGATGATCCGCGAGTGCGGTTACGGAATCGCGGTCGGAAACGCTTTCGAGGACACGAAGCGAGCGGCGTCCTTCGTCGCCAAGGGATCCGATGGCAAAGGCGTGATCGAAGGGCTCGCGTGGCTAGGGATTCTCGCACGCTAGGCTCGGAAGGTTTTATCTCGCAGGGAATCGCTTAGAAGTACGCCATGTCGATGATCGGCATTTGCAGCATATGCGGTCGGCCGGCAAACACCACCTGCCCGCTCTGTGGAAGGCTTGTCTGCCTACAGGACTCAGACCCCGTCACCCACGTGTGCCGGGCCTGCGGCGGGGGACAACAGAGAGTGTAGCGGCTGACCTGAGTGTGATCAGAGGAGCTTCTTCGCCTCTTCCTCTGTGATGCCCGCGGCTTTCAGGAGGTACTTCAGACCCTTCTTGAGGATGATCTCCTTGGTCTTGTCGTCAAGGAACTTCTCCATAACCACGGGCGCTCTCAGGATGTACTCGACCCCGAACTCTGAGAAGTAGTATCTCGCGTTGTCCGGGTCCAGCTCTGCGGCCTTCAGATAGGCCGCCTCCGCCTCGTTGAACCGGCCGATATCGACGAGGTATGCAGCGTATGACGACTGGTAGATAGGATTCTTCGGGTCCAGCTCGACGGACTTCTTGTAGAGCTCCATGACCTCCTCGGGAGCCATCTTCGGGACACCTACGGATGCCTCGGCCTTTCCGAAGTAGGCATCCGCGCACTTGGGGTCCGCCTTGAGGACCTTGTTGTACTTCGATACTGCGGCTGCGAAATCGCCGTTGGCCAACGCATCCTGCGCTTCCATCAAGTCCTTCTCAATGCCTGCCATGGAGTCAACCCACCTAGTCTTAGATTCGGACATATCAATACTCAAAGGGCGTATAAAACGTTTCCTCGACAGAATCAGAGTGGGCTCACGATCTAGAATATCGCGATCATGGCAGTCGAATTCTCATGGATATGACCTAGACTCATCCCGTCAACAACTGAATACTGAGCCGCCGACATCCTAATCATCTCCGAGTTCTGGATGACAATCTACGGATATGTGCAATCTGCCCACAACTCTTTTATCGCATGTGCCCGTTCCTGAAAGAAAGAGCCACACGAGGTACCAAACATGATGCCCGGCGGAAGGATGAACCCCAAGCAGATGAAGGCCATGATGAAGCGGATGGGGATAGACCAGGAGGAAATGCCTGGCGTCGAAGAGGTCATCATCAAGACAAAGACCAAGGAGCTCGTGTTCAAGGATGCTGTCGTCACCGCGGTGAGCGTCCAGGGACAGAAGACCTACCAAGTCGTTGGCATACCGCAGGAGAGAGAGCGACGGCGCGAAGAGGGCGAGGAGGAAGGGGGCGTCCCTGAGGACGACATCAAACGGGTCATGTCCCAGACGGGCTGCTCGGCGGCTGAGGCAAAGAAGGCGCTCCAGGAGACAGACGGAGCTCCTGCAGAAGCCATCCTCAAGATCATGTCCTCACGCATGTAAGGCGCAAATTGATAGTCCCACCGCATTGTTTATCAGAGGCTATCGTCTGAACGGGCACGGACACGCTGGTGGAGCAACTCACGAATGATAGAGATCGTTGGCCTCGGCAGAACCTTCGACGGGAAAGCAGCGGTAGAGGACCTGAACCTGAAGGTGGAGGAGGGAGAGGTCTTCGGATTGCTGGGGCCCAACGGCGCCGGAAAGACCACGACGATAAGGATGCTTGCCTGCCTGATCAAGCAGACCTCTGGAACGGCCTTCGTGAACGGTCTTGAGATCAACACGAGTTCTGACTCGCAGAAGATACGGGGCATAGTCGGCGTGCTCCCGGAATCGCCTGGACTGTACGAGTCGCTGAGCGCGAACAGGAACCTCGATTTCTTCGCGCAGCTGTACGGCGTCCCGAAGGACAAGAGAGAGAAGAGGATCGAGGAGCTCCTGAAGATGCTCGACCTCTGGGACCGCAGAGACGAGCCCGTGGCGACCTACTCCAAGGGCATGAAGCAAAAGATAGCGATCGCCCGCGCCTTCGTTCATGATCCACAGGTCGTGTTCCTGGACGAGCCCACAGCTGGTCTTGACCCTCAAGCCTCTCTGACCGTGCGCGAGTTCCTCGTGGCTCTGAAGAAAGAGGGCAGGACCGTCTTCATCAACAGCCACCACCTGGACGAAGTGGAGAGGCTCTGCGACAGGATCGCTGTAATGAACAGGACCGCTCTCGCGATCGGCTCGCCCAAGGACCTGGCAAGAAGATACTGGGGCAGGACAACAGTGGTGGAGCTCGCTGCGGTGGACCCTGCGTACGTGGACATCGTTCGCGGACTGGATTTCGCCTCCAATGTGCGCGTTGACGACGGACGGATTCTCGTCGACCTGGACGACCCTGAGATCAGGAATCCGGTGATAGTTGAGAGACTGACGCGCGCAGGGGCGAAGATAGAATACGTCACTGAGCTCAAGCGGTCGCTCGAGGACGTCTACATGAAGCTCATCGGAGGTGGGGACCGATGAGGATCGACAGAGCCGTCGTCGTCGCGAAGAAGGATCTTTCTGAGTTCAGGAAGAACAGGTACATCATGATGACCATAGTCATGATACCGCTCATCTCATCCGTGATCCTGCCGATCGTGTATGTCGTCCCGATCAATCAGCTCAGCAGGCAGAGCCAGGCTGAGCTGGACCTGACATTCAACACCACGTATTACTTGGACAACGCGACCTTGACGGACGCAACTATTTTCAACGCAAGGATCGAGAATGTGAACATAACGAACTGCATCATCCGAAGCAGCATCGTGGAGACTTGCACCATATTGAATTCGAATTTCAACGAATCGCGGATAGCATATTCCTCGGTGAGGAACAGCATGCTCGAACGATGCTATCTGGACAACCTGACGCTCGATGTCGGCAACACGGTCCGCACTTCGCAGTACGCCGGTGGCAGCCATGAGCTCGACCAGCTGAAAGCGCTCATGTTCAACGTGCTGCTGATACTATTGATCATGATCCCGGTCACCATACCGACCGTCACGGCTTCCTACAGCTTCGTAGGCGAGAAGGTGAACAAGAGCCTTGAGCCGCTCTTGGCGACGCCGACGACCGACCTCGAACTGCTTGCGGGCAAGTCGGGATCCATCTTCGCCGTGAGCATGGGTGCGACTTGGATTTCATTCGCAGTGGCGGTGGTCCTGGTCGATGTTCTCACAGAACCGTTCTTGGGGTACTACCCGCTCCCGAACGCCTACTGGATCGTCGGGATACTGCTCCTTGCTCCCGGAATGTGTCTGATGAGCATCTTGGCGAATGTGATAATCTCATCCAGAGTGAATGATGTGAGGGTGTCGCAGCAGATTGGCGGCGTGCTCATCCTTCCGGTCCTGCTGTTCTTCTTCTTCAGCCTTGCGGGCGTGCTTTCCACCGCGCTGCTCCCGATGATGGTCTTCTACCTGGGAGTGCTGGTGATCGACGCCGGCATAGTGCTTCTGAGCTTGAAGGTCTTCAACAGGGAAGAGATTCTGGTGAACTGGAAGTAGCCATGACGTTCCTGCAAAAAGCTTAAAGAACAAGCTGTCATTCCGAAGATGCTCACAAGATGGTTCCCATGAAACTGATCGACATGAAGACCAAGTGCAGGATGTGCGGCAAGGAGCTCATCGCCGACGACAAGGACGACGATTTCGTGTCCTTCTACTGCATGAAGTGTGGCGTGTATACGACAAGGCCTGTCGAGGAGTTCAAGGAAGAGCCGAAGCCTGTACCTCCAGCTGCTCCGGCCAAGCCCGAGGAGAAGAAGGTCTGAGCAGCGACTCGAACTGCACTGGAGCCAGCAGCTCTTCAATCCACCAACACTTATATACGCAATTCGCTTTTGCCTCAAGACGGCGCTCTGAAAACCGCTATTCCAGCGCCAATCCACGTGCCCCGGTAGT
>JALHSX010000206.1 GCA_022865445.1 Thermoplasmata archaeon
ATCGCTTGGTATGGAAGCGAGATTATTCTTGAGAGAAGGCCGCGGTACAACGCCGTTCACCTTGGCCTTCTGCTTGCACCCCTCGCCGTCTTCGGATATGGTTTCTTCGGAGGATTCTCTTCGTCGTCACATCAGATCATCTACCGGTCATTTGATTTCGCTGACTTGTTCATCTTCATTGGAGGCGGAGCGGCTGTGTACTGGCTGTTCTCCAACCGGAGGAAAGCATATCCGATTGTCGCAGGGCTTGTCATCGTATCTCTTGCCGTATCGTTTCCGTTCGCATACGACACCCAGACGCTGTTGGGAGTCAGGCATGACACTCAGGCGTACGAGATCGACGGGATCAAGTGGATCGCTGGCGCCCAGTCGCATCCGCACATGGTTTCTGATGAACGTTTGTCCTACATCGGCCAGGCAATGGCGGATATTCCCAAGGACAACAATTTGCCCAAGCGCTTCGCTACGAACTACACTCTTCCACCCTTCTGGATAGGTGTCCTTGAGTACGATTGGCTGAGCAGCGGGGTTAACAACTATCCCGAAGGGCTCGTGGTCGTTTCTAAGTCAGACTACATGAGAGTGATGGAGTACTCCAACGTACTCTATGTTGGCGGTCCATTTGAGAATCGCCTCATCATCTACGCCACCTCGTACGTAGGTTATCTCTAGATTGTCCGGCATTTCGCGGAACCTGGCTAAGTTCGCGGACGAAATTGAGATGTGATACGCCGATTGATGTGTAACCTACCGTTGTGGACACAACTTGGCGGGGTCGGCCACAAAAAGAATGATATGCGCTCTCAGCATTGCTTTCCCGAAGAGTCTGACACACTATGGAGACGCTGCGATTTCTGATGATCTCGACGCATTACCCTCCGTACCATCTCGGAGGGGACGCCGTGATGGTGGATTATCTGTCAAGAGAGCTTGCAAGAAGGGGGCATGAAGTCCATGTGCTCCATAGTCCGTCAGTCTATGAATCACTTCGCGGAAGAGGGATGCCGAACCATACAGCGAAGATTGAAGGAGACCCCTTTGTGCACACACCTCCTATCAGAGGCGGTCGTGTGCAGTTGCTGATGACTCTCGCTTTCGACTCCTCCGCAAAGTCGAGGAAGGAGACAACCGATCTTGCCCGGAGACTGAAGCCAGATGTGGTACATTGGCACAACACCAAAGGATTCATCGGACGGCCATTCGTGGTTCCGGGTGCCGTCTCCCTCTACACAGCACACGACTACTACCTTGTCTGTCCGAGATCGAACCTCATTAGACCCGACATGTCTTTCTGCCGAAAGCCTAAGGCATGTATGCTCTGCACCCTGAGGTGGAGAAAGCCACCGCAGGTTTGGAGAGGAGGCAACAACAGGGTTGTCCGTCCGGACCCAGGCATGACGGTCCTCGCTCCAAGTGAGTTTCTAGCAGATAGGCTCCGAAGAGATGGAATCAAGGTCGATCACATCTTGAGGAACTTCGTCCCCGACATAGGGAGCGTCTCTTCCGCCCCCAGGCCCAGACGTGATTCCATCGCCTATGTCGGAATGCTCGAACCGCACAAGGGTTCGCAATCTCTGCTTGAGGCCTTCGCCAACACCCGAGACAGACAGCAGTTCAAACTGCACATAATCGGCGAAGGCTCCTTGAGAAAGAGGCTCGTGGAGAGGGTGAAGCAGCTCGGGCTGAGCGATAGAGTCAACATTCCGGGTTTCATTCCACGAGAGGATGTGAAGTCCATACTCTCGGATGTCGCATTCCTCGTCGTGCCCTCGGAATGGCCCGAGAATGCCCCATTGACTGTGCTAGAGGCGTTCTCTCTCGGCGTGCCCGTTCTCGGTTCCGACAACGGCGGCCTACCCGAGATTCTGGGCCCCGAGTCCGGATCTACGACATTCAAGCAGGGAGACGTGGCTGCGCTCGGAGAAGCACTTGTATCAATGTGGAAAGGAGACAAGGATCTGGACGCGATGAGCCGAAAGGCCAGAGATGCTTATGAGACGAGGTTCAGTCCTGAAACCCACATCGCGCAGTATCTGGCCATAATCCTGAAGATGATCTAGTTCTTCAGTCGCCCCTTGGTGGAGAAGATCTCTCTGACGAACTCGCATATGCGTTTCGCCATCGCCTTTTGGTTGAACTTAGACACGACATCGGACCTAGCTTTCCGCGCGATTTCCCGAGCCATATCCGGGTCCGATTTGAGGGAGTTGACCTTCTCCACGATTTCGGATTCGTTCCCACATTCATATGTCAAACAGTTGATTCCGTGGTCGATCGCGTGGTCGCATGCGGCAGCTCTCGGTGATCTAGAGCCAGGCTGCATCTCTTTCTCACGCGATTAATCCACGGAACTCCTCAACGAAACGGCACGCGACACTCTCCGTGGAGAAATCCCGAACTGCTAGTTCGCGGGCAGCGGCGCCCATTCTCTTCAATCTCGTGAGATCTCTACCCAATTCCACGATAGCATCTGCCAAGGCGGCTGGGTCGTCGTGTGGAACAAGGACTCCGGCCTTGCCGTCTGAGAACGTGGCTGCGTGGTGAGTCATGGCGGTTGTTATTACTGCCAGGCCGGATGCCATCGCCTCCAGAGG
>JALHSX010000029.1 GCA_022865445.1 Thermoplasmata archaeon
AAGCAGGAAGAGCCAGTGGATGTACAACGACAATCCCAGGCCCACCACGAGCAAAGCCGCACCGAAGACCCCGGCGCCCGTGGCAGAGACCCTTCCCGAGGGTATCGGCCTCTGGCTCTTTCTCGGGTGCAACTTGTCGAGATTCCTGTCCACGATGTCGTTCACCGTGTAGACCGCGCCCGACAGAGCGCAGAACGCCACGAAACCAAGGACCGCAAGAAGGAACAGGTTGAGGTCGCTCAGCTCCTTCGCGAACACTATCCCGACGAACAGCAGCAGATTCTTGTACCACTGTTTCGGACGGATGAGCTCGATGTACGCCCGCGCCTTCCCCGCAGACCCCTCTGCCATACGCTCCCAGAATGGCCTCGTCTATACAAATCCTATGCGGAAGGGCGGGTATATCAAGCCAGGCCTCGAAATCAGTACTTCTGGAACAGCTGGCCCCATTCAGTCTCCATGAACGCCTTCACATGCTTCCTGCCCTTGACCGGGTACCAGTAGTAGTCGTGGTATCCCTCACTCAATAGTCTCGGGATGATGAACAGGCGCGTGTGCATCAGCGGCTCGATGAGCCTCAGAGGTCCCTTCCGCACCATCTGGTCGCCGTATATGACCGGGCTTCTCGAGACCTTGAATCCGTAGTTCACGCTCGAGATATCCTCGCCCACGACATCAATCTGCTTCAGGTCACCGACGCCCAGACCTTTGTCGTGCGCCATCTTGATGTAGCCTATCTCCATGGGATCGAACCCCATCATCTTCGCGGCAACAGCATCTATCGCGACCTGGTCCGCGCTCGCGAGGATGTAGTTCTTGATCTTGGGTTCCATCGTCCTCGGGCCAGCACCGTCGCCCGCAACGGTGCCGTCCATGACCGCGAACATCCCGGGGTGGATCTCCTTCTGTATAGTCAGCAGGTCCACGAGTACTTCGTGGATGTAGGTGTGACAGTAGTGCCTCACCTGCTTCAAGAGCCCACCAAAGGCGTTCTTCATCGCGCCCGTGGTGGTCGTGTGCCCGTGGGTCTTCTGGGTCGGCAGATGGAGCATGTTCGTCCCAATAAACATCTTCGGGATCTCGACATGGTCGAACACCTTGCTGTCGAGCACCATGAGCTCCGCCTTCGGCTCGTATGTGACCCACTCAACGTCCGTGAGAGGCGTGAACTTCAGGCCGTACCTCTTGAGCACAGGGATCCACTTGTTGTTGACGGCCCCCCTGGTCGGTTTCGTCACGACTGTCTTGTTCTCGACGGCGTCGATGTCCTTGTACCCGTCCTCGAACATGGTCTTTAGCACGCCCTCGAGCTCCCAGGGAGGCGTGGAGCAAGCGGGGTAGAACAGAGTCCAGGACAAGTTGAGCTTGAGTATCGTCTTCCGATCCTTCGGAATCGCGCTTTCGTAGGAAACGCTCCGCATCAGCTTAGCATAGTCTTCCAGAACGCTCGATGGAGAGGTCCGAAGGACTGCCACCTTGCTCATGTCGCGGACTAACACAAACAGGACTTATATTGGTTATCATCAAGTGAAGACGGATTCGGAATCAAGTTCTCATGGAAGACTCCTCGATGACGAAAAGGAAGGCATAAGGATCATAGGAAGAACAAGCAATAGTCAGAAGATTGGCCAATCTCTGGAATGAATGCTATCGACGTATTGATTGAACGATGTTGTCTACCATTTGAATGACGTCAACTACCGGATGTTTGATACACACTCTCCGCAGTAATCTCATTTCATCAGTGCTTGGGATACGAACAGTCCTTTTCTCCAAGACCATAGAATGCAATTCGAATTTGGAGAGATCTGTTGATCCAGGAGAATCCTTTGGTCTCCGAGCCTTCAAGAAGACTCCGGGACTCATCAAATCTCTCTCAAGAACAATGATATCAAAATCGGAGAAAATCTTCTGAAAGTCTTCGATTTCGAATCGCCAAAAGTCATATGGAAAAGCGTGATACGGAAAACCTATTGATCTTGTTGTTAGAAACAATAGTCCATCTTTCTTTAGGATTCTCTTGAAATTACCTATGACATTCCTCCAATCGGATACATGTTCTAGCAGCTCTGTTGATATTAGAATGTCAAAGCTCTCTTCTCCGAATTCATCAATCAGTCTTTCTGCGGGCACAATCATGTCGACACATTTCCCCATTTCGATATCAACCCCGACATATTCTCTTGGTTGGAGGAATTTCTCGACAAAGGACCTCACGCTGCCGTTTACATATCTGCTACCGACTTCTATCACACGTTTCTCCTTGAATTCATCTGATGTGGAATTCTCAATGAATAATTCAGCCACGAATGTATCGCACAGAGTCTACACCTATCGAAATCGAGAGGTGATTTATCAGATATAAATCGATGTGTTCTCTCCCACAATCAGGCCCCCTCCTTTCGAGATCAGGCCGTTCGCGCTCAAGACCTTGGACTCCTTCCCCGTCCGCAACGGCCGTATGAGGAAGCCATATAGAATTTCAATGAAGTAGACAGCCCTCGGGGAGTGTTGCCATTTCTCTTCTTTTCACGCATCCGCCGTGGATGGACACCCCGATGAGCGAAGCATACCATCCTGCCACGGCTCGTCTAGCCACAGAACATGAGCCCCGGACCTTGAGGATCTTGCGTCACGGCAAGCAGGAATTGTTCATCTATTGTGTCATCAAATCGTTGTAGACTCCCTCGCAGGTACGAGCGACACATGACCAGTCACGCTTGTCCTTGACCAGCAATGCGCCTTGCGCACCTATCCGATTTCGAAGCACTGGTGAATCTGCCAATCGTTCGATCGCATCGACCATACTTGAGGGAGAATCAGGGTCACAGAGAACCGAGTTCGCCCCATCATCCAGGAACTGCCGGGCATATGACAACGCGGTCACGACGGTGGGTTTCGAACTGGCCAGGTATGTCAGAAGCTTGCCCGACTCGATGTTGTCAGTGAGCAGGTTTCTTGGGTGGGGAACCAGGAGAACATCAGCTGCTGCCAGATATGTAGGTAGCATGATGTATGATATTCCAGGAACGAAAAACAACGTACCGTTGAACTCCTTTTGGAGAGTGGCAAAATCAACAGATTCTGTACCCACACCCACGACGACGAACCTAATATTCCGTCTGGAGTCGACACTCCCAAGCAACTCACGCACAACATCCTTCAGGTAGCCACTACCATGCAGAGAATCCAGAGATCCGACGTACATTACCACTGTCGCACTGTCCGCTTGCCAATGATGTCTCAGTCGGAGAACTGCATCTTTGTCCCAGCCTCTGGCTACATGATCGAAATCCACGCCATCAGGCACGACATACGTCTTGTCGACATCAACATCGTACAAATCGACAATCTTGTCTCGAAGCATGCCAGTCACAAATGATACCCCATCGGCTCCGTCGAAGAGATCCTTCTGCCACTTCAAAATCCTCGACTGTGGCCCGGCATCAACACTGTCGGCGCTGACGCCATCTGCATCAGTCGGCACAATCATACCATGATAGTCGAACAGGATCTTCTGACCTGTCCTTCTCCTTTTCTCTACCACGGACGCCGCCCAATGCTGATGACAATGCAATACTTGACAAGAGCTGACTGCACCTAGTCCGATTTGAGGTAATGGATCAAGAATCCGACGAGCTAGTAAGCTGACAAGAGGGGATCTCATCAGTGGAGCATCAAGCGGAGACTCAGGCCCATATAGCCTAATCATCACCCTCATCAACGGTGCATCTATCTTCCTGAAATCTCCAACAAAGTTCTCACAGCCGGACTTGCAGACTACGGTAACCGAGTGCCCCATATTGGATAGACCACGAGACAGACCGGAGACTCGCATCGCCGTTCCCTCAGTAAGGACACTGTTGAGTGTTGAAATCTGAGCAATATTCATGATCGTCACACATCATTGTCGTTGGTGGTATTTCAATAGTGTTCACGGAAGGTCCACATCAATAACTGTGGCATCGGTAATCCTCATCTCGTTCCTCCACGAGGACTTCAGCTTCGGACACACTCTGAAGAATGGTGGATTGAACCTGTGGACGACCATGACGTCAAGGATCGGCTTCTGCTCCTTCG
>JALHSX010000207.1 GCA_022865445.1 Thermoplasmata archaeon
CCACAAGGTCGGAATCGCAAAGGACTACCTCGGACAGAGGCACACCCTTGAGCACTTCAAGACAGAGCATTTCATACCTATCGTCACGGACAGATCCTCGTTCGACACTTGGGTAGCCAAGGGCAGCAAGACCCTGGTCGACAGAGCTGGCGATGAGGTAAGAAGGATACTCAAGGAGCACAGAGTGGAACCTGTACGGGGCGAGGTGGGCGAGACTGTAGCCAGGCTGATCAAGAAGCGCCTGAAGACCGTGTAGTGTGCGCTCACTCCTTGACCGTCGTGAAGCAAGCGGATGTCAGCGTGCGCGCCACGCCCTTGACTTCGCGCAACCGGTCGATCACGAGCTTGCCGATCTCCTCCATGCTGGAACCCCTCACTTTGAGGAGCATGTCATACTCCCCTGAGATCATGTGGACTTCGAAAATCCCAGGAAGGTGAGCGATGTCACCGGCGGTATCTCTCTGAGAGAGTCCTTTCTCTGGTTCGAACTGAACGAGGATGAAAGCCGTGACCCCGAGTCCGAGCTGAGCGTAATCCGGAATCGCGGTGTACTTCCTGATCACCTTCTTCTGCTCCATCTTGACGATCCTGTCATGAACAGTAGCCCTCGGCATCTCGAGTTCCCTGGCGATGGCCTTGGTGGTTTTCCGAGAGTCCTTCATCAACTCCTCAAGGATATCAGAGTCCTTTTCGTCCAACATGTTCCGTCATAATGACGGAACATGTATATCAATATTGACGAAGTACCGAACAATAGCCGGATATTCTGTCGAAATGATGATATAATTAGCTCGCGTGTCCGTCTTCTCTCCAAGGGTGAGATATGCACGACGCGGTCTCGCACATAAGATCTGAGAAGCTCACGAACATCCTCTCCGTACAGAGCGCAGCACTGAAGGCGATCCACGACTACATGTACGATCATGATGTGGTCCAGGCAATGCCGATAATCCTCTCGCCAGAGACGGATCCCCTGAACCATCCGCACTTCGACGCGTCGGTTGTGTACTACGGCCAGAAACTGCACATGACCAAGAGTATGATCCTTCACAAGCAGCTCTCGCTCCTGAACGATGGCGTGGACAAGATATACTTCATGTCGCCGAACGTTCGGCTGGAGGAAGGCCACCTCAAGGAATCTGGTAGACATCTTTTCGAATTCACACAGGTCGACATAGAGCTCAAGAACAAGACCAAGAAGGACTTCGTTAAGTTCGTGGACGGATTGATTGTCTACGTTTTCAGATTCGTAAAGAGAGAGTGCTCAGATGAGCTGAAAGCGCTCAACAGGGTTCTTGCCGCCCCGAAACTCCCCTTGAGAATCTACGAATCCGAGGACCTGAAAACGAAGTATGGCGAGAATTTCGAGAGCATCGTGTCGGAGAAGGCCAAGGATCCCTTCTGGATAATGAACTTCAAAAGGGAGTTCTACGACAGAGAGGACAAGAAGAGAAGAGGGTACTACCACAACTACGATATGCTCTGGCCTGAGGGATATGGCGAAGCTCTCTCTGGAGGGGAGAGAGAATGGGAACACGAGGAGATAGTCAGGAAAATGAACGAGAGAAAGACGGACCTCTCCAGGTATGACATGTATCTCAAGGTATCGAGCCAGGGCCTGATTCCGAAGACGGTGGGTGGAGGGCTCGGAATCGAGAGAATGGTCCGGTTCCTGACCGGGCAGAAGCACATCCGGGATGTCACTCTATTCCCCAGAGTGCCTGGGGAGAAGATTGTATTCTAGGAGCGGCCAAAGTCCTCAGCCAATGCTCTCAACTTTCGCACCAGGACCGGGCACAGTAATGAACGATTCGGCTCTTAGGCCAGCCGCCTTCCTGAAAGCTTCGACCATCGCCCTCCTTATCGAGGCTGCCCTGCCCTGCGCGATTGCGAACACTGCTGGTCCGGAGCCCCCGATCGAGACTCCGTATGCGCCTGCCTTGAGCGCGCTTTCGCGCACAGCTTC
Organism: Thermoplasmata archaeon; assembly: GCA_022865445.1. Classification (GTDB taxonomy): domain Archaea; phylum Thermoplasmatota; class Thermoplasmata; order UBA10834; family UBA10834; genus COMBO-56-21. The sequence goes on from JALHSX010000207.1 coordinate 1,967, forward strand.
ATAGCCTGGTACGAGTCGGATCCTGTAGGGAAGCGCGAGTCTGTCATCCAGATAGGACCCTATCATCCTCACATTGCGTTTCATCATTGCGTGGAGCATCCCAGATGCCCAGCCCAAGTTGCACACAGCATCACTGATCGCAATCGAGGTCGGAAGAATCTCTCGAGCTCTCCTCGTCTCGACCGAGATTTCGGGTATAGCCACGATTATCTGGAACCTTGGAGGTCTTATCTGGATGATGGTTCTGGTCTTGAGATCTGAAACTACGGTGAAACCCCCATAGATTGCAGCAGAGACGTTGTCAAAGTGCCGGGAGCCCGACACGAGTTCTTCCCCCATCGCGGATGCTTCGAGAATGACCTCCTTGTTCCGGATTCCAAGTAGGGCGGCCATCGCCAACGCACCACCGGCTGATGACGCCGCGCTGCTGCCAATACCACTTCCGGGTTTCATGCCCTTTCTGATGGTCATCGAGAACCCCGCGTCAGCGTGTCCACACAGCTCCGCGAGTCTCATCGCTGCGTATGAGGCTGTGTTCTGATCCGGCCTGTTGGGGAGCTTGTATTTCCCGAGAATCCTCACCTCGTGCCTGCCTTTCGGGAGCCTTCGGACCGCAATCCTGTCGCAAGGGGACTCCAGACAAAGTCCGAACGAATCGAAACCCGGACCGAAGTTTGCTATGGTAGCGGGGGATGAAACCAGCGCTCTCTCGCACGGCATTTCTCGCACCTGGCTGCATGGGCATGGTCTGCTCGAATATTAAGGTACTCCGAAGGGAGATTCATGGACAGAATTGTGCAACACAGACGATGCCAGATATCGCCTTGAATCCTACGCCAGTACCATCCAGCTGTGCGAAGGGCTTATATTGCCACTAATCATAGCAGGCGCACTCGGTGGGGAAGCTATGGCTGCTTCGTTCGAGATGAGATGCATTGAGTGTGGCAAGGCCCACGACATGACTAGGCCTGCCTATGCATGCACGGACTGCGGCAACCTTCTCGAGATTGCTTTGAATCGTAACGCCGCTCTCGACCGGCTCTCAAAGGTCGATTGGAAGAGAAGGCCCATCTCTGTCTGGAGGTACAAGGAACTGATTCCAGTCGGGGGAAAGGCTGAATTGTTCTCACTGAATGAAGGGGGCACGCCTCTCCTCGAGTGTCACAACCTTGCGGACGAGCTCGGGATGAAGAGCCTGAGAGTCAAGTTCGATGGTATGAACCCCACCGGATCCTTCAAAGACAGAGGAATGACCGTGGGCATCACCAAAGCCAAGGAACTCGGCATGAAGACTGTGGCTTGTGCGTCCACTGGTAACACATCAGCCTCATTGGCAGCATATGCAGGTCTCGCGGGATTGAAATGCGTGGTCCTGATTCCCGAAGGAAAGGTTGCTCTTGGAAAGCTCGCGCAGGCGATGATGCACGGTGCGACCGTTGTCACTGTGAAAGGCAACTTCGATCAAGCGCTTGACATCGTAATGAAGGCGTCCGGGAAACTGGGCATGTACGTGCTGAACTCGGTGAATCCATTCCGACTGGAAGGACAGAAGACCGCCGCATTCGAGATAAGCGACCAGATGAACGGTGCAAGTCCGGACTACCTCTACATTCCCGTCGGCAATGGAGGCAACTCCGCTGCGTATTGGAAGGGTTTTGCGGAGTACGAGTCTCTAGGATTGACGAAGGGGCTTCCCATCTTCAGAGGTATCCAGGCGGAGGGCTCGGCGCCAATTGCTCACATGTTCGAGAGCAATGCGCGGGAATTGTCGCCGGTGCAGAAACCAGAAACCGTCGCGACGGCCATCAGGATAGGCAATCCTGCGAACTGGAAAAAGACCGTGAGAGCCGTCAAGGAGTCGGGTGGGAGCGTATCCACTGTCACAGATGGTCAGATCCTCGAAGCACAGAAGAACCTCGCCAAGAAAGAGGGGATATTCGCTGAGCCCGCCGGAGCTGCAGCTCTCGCCGGTCTGATTAAGGATATCGAAGCCGGCGAGATCGACAGGACCTCCAGCGTCGTCTGCGTCTCGACCGGACACGGCTTGAAGGACCCCGATGTAGCGATATCTCAGAGCGCCAAGCCAAGAACGATCGAGGCATCTCTCGACGCGCTGCAGAAGCTTCTGGGGGGCGACTGAGATGAGGGTGCTCCTGGTCGGATTTGGAGTGGTCAGTCAAAGCTTTGCCGAGCTTGTGGATCACGAGGCGAAGAAGCTGGATCACGATTACGGCCTTCGACCGAAGATAGTGGGCATTGTCGATAGAAAAGGGGCAGCCATCTCACCAGCAGGTGTCGATGTCAAGAAGGCACTCAACTCGAAGAAACGAAGCGGAACACTGGAAGGCCTTGGACATGAAGTCTATCATGAAGGGAGGACTGGGATTGATGCGATCAAGGACGTCGAATGTGAGGTCGTTATCGAAGCCACCCCAACCGAGCTCACGAAAGGCGAACCTGGCCTCAGCCACGTCAAGACCGCCATGATGGAAGGGCGACACGTCATCTGCACGAACAAGGGGCCGCTCGCAATAGCTATGCCGGCATTGATCGAGCTGGCCCACCACAATGGCGTTGTGTTCAAGTTCAGCGGGACCGTAGGAGGAGGAACTCCCATTCTGGACTTTGCGAAGAAGTGCCTCGAGGGCAGCAAGATCAAGTCAATTAGCGGAATCCTCAACGGGACGTCCAACTACGTCCTAAGCAAGATGACCGCAGAAGGAGTCGCGATGAAGGAAGCACTTGCGGAGGCGCAAAGGCTCGGATATGCTGAAGCCGATCCGACCTACGATGTCGGTGGATTCGACACTGCCTGCAAGTTGGTCATCACCTCGAACTTTGTTTTGGGAACGAGTATGTCCATCAGGGACCTCGATATCAAGGGCATAGCTGAGGTCTCCAAGAGTGATATTGAGGGGGCGAGAATGAGGGGAAACGTGATCAAACTCATAGGCAAAGTTGAGAAAGCAGCGAGGGTGGCGCCCCAAGAGATCCCCATGACCCACCCTCTCAATGTCAGCGGAACATTCAACGCGGTGTCGTTCGACACCTATCCAGCGGGAGAGATAACCCTAGTCGGAAAGGGGGCTGGGGGAAAGGAAACCGCAAGCTCAGTACTTAGAGATCTGATAGAGGTAAGGAGGACTTTCGCCCGATAGGTATTTTTGTCGGGCTCGGAATCGGGTAGGTCCAAGCATGAAAATCGTAATGAAATTTGGCGGGGTTAGCATCGCAGACGGCGACGGGCTGAGAAGAGTCGGAACCATCGTGAAGAAGTTTCACAAAGATGGTCACAAGCTCGTCATCGTCACGTCCGCTATGCACAATATGACGGACTCGCTTTCGGAGATCGCAAAAAGGGCAAGCAGAGGGGACAAGAAGGCGGTTCACGACTTCAGGGACGCCGTTCAGGCCAGGCACAAGAAAGCTGCCGAAGCAGCAATAATGGACGAGCACGTCCTCACGAGAACGATCGCCTCGATGGATGCCCGGGTCGACGAACTGAACAATATACTCCTCGGCATCGCGCATATCGGCGAACTCACGCCGCGATCCAAGGACTTTGTGATTGGATACGGCGAGAAACTGTCCGCTCCTCTGGTTCAGGGAGTCCTGGAGGACCTCGGAATCACATCGAAGGCTCTGACAGGGGGCGAGGCTGGGATTGTCACGGATGATCGATTCGGCGACGCCGCACCTCTCATGAATGTAACAACCCACCAAGTGAGACAGGCGCTGGATCCTCTGCTAGAGGAGGGGATCGTCCCCGTAATCAGCGGATTCATCGCTTCCACGCAAGAAGGGGTTCAGACGACTCTTGGCCGAGGGGGCTCGGACTACACTGCATCGATCATCGGTGCTGCAATCAAAGCAGATGAAGTGTGGGCGTGGAAGGACGTGGACGGACTCATGACGGCCAACCCCAAGATCGTCAAGTCTGCGAAGATGATCCAAGAAATCTCCTTCGCCGAGGCGATGGAGCTTGCGCACTTCGGCGCAGAGGTCGTCCACCCGAAGGCGCTGGAATGCGCTGCCAAATACCTGCGTCCTTTCAGGGTGAAGAGCCTCCACGATCCAGAGGGCAAGGGAACCATCATCCAAAGTGAGGTGAAGGTGAAGGCGGGGAATGTCGTGAAGGCAATCACGAACATAAACGATGTGAGCCTTATCACCGTGAGCGGCGCGAGCATGGTCGGAACACCTAGGCTCGCAGCCAAAGTGCTTCAGATCCTAACAGACGAGGACATAGACGTGCTTATGATTTCGCAGAGTTCATCAGAGGAGAGCATTACGCTCGCGATACCGAAGGCGAGCGGCGCGAATGCTCAGAATGCGCTGGAACTATCCCTCCTGGGCTCCAAGCAGGTGAGAGAAGTTGCGATAGAAGATGGTCTCAGCATAGTTGCAGTCGTGGGAGCGGGCATGAAGGGCACACCCGGGGTCGCCGCGCGCGTATTCGGCACGATGGCCGGGAACGAAGTTAACATCCGCGCAATCGCTCAGGGCTCGTCCGAACTGAACATATCATTCATAATCAAGAAAGTGGACGCCAAGAAGGCTGTAGAGGCATTGCACGCCGATTTCAAACTTGGTGAATGAGCATGTCCAAGATTCAGGAAAGCGTCCCGCTCAGGAGCGATTCGATGAGGAAGGGGCTCTCAAGGGCGCCTGCGAGAGGCCTTCTAAGGGCCCTGGGGATGAACGACGGTGATTTGGAGAAGCCGATGATAGCGATCGCCAACTCGTTCAACACAATCGTACCTGGTCACATGCACCTCAACAGACTCGTACAGGAAGTGAAGAGGGGAATCGAGGAGGCTGGCGGCATCTCCTACGAGTTTGGTGTTCCTGGCATCTGCGACGGGATTGCGATGGGACTTGACGGAATGAGGTACTCCCTGCCATCGAGGGAGATCGTTGCGGACGGAATCGAGGCAATGGTCGAGGCTCATGTGGCGGACGGATGGGTCGGAGTCACGAACTGTGACAAGATCACGCCGGGGATGCTGATGGCCTGCGGACGAGTCAACATACCTTCCATAATGCTCACAGGAGGACCGATGGTCCCTGGAGTGTACAAAGACAGGAAGCTCGATGTGATCTCCATCTTCGAAGCAGTTGGAGAACTCACCGCTGGCAAGATCTCCGAGAACGACTTTGCTGAAATCGAGAAGAGAGCGTGCCCCGGACCGGGTTCATGCTCAGGTTTGTTCACAGCCAACACGATGGCTTGCTTGACGGAAGCTCTCGGACTCAGCATTTCCGGGTGCGCGACCTCACATGCCATCTCCGAGGGCAAACTCGACATCGCCCGGAGGACGGGAGCGCTTGCCGTCGATCTGGTGCGCAAGGGCTGCAAGCCACGCGACCTCGTAACCAGAGAGAGCTTCGAGAACGCTCTCAGAGTGGACAACGCGATCGGCGGATCCACGAACACATGCCTCCACCTAATCGCGATCGCAAAGGAGTTCGGCGTACAGCTTGAACTCGACCTCTTCGACAAGATCTCCAGGGACACCAAGCACATCGTCGCGCTGAAGCCTGGAGGAGAGCATTTCATGATAGACCTGGACAGGGCCGGGGGAATCCCAGCGGTGCTTTCGAGGCTTTCCCCAAAGCTCAGAGACACGCGCACTGTCGAGGGAAGAACCATCTTGGAGATCGCGCGGTCATCACCCGTGAAGGACCAGGATGTCGTGAGAGATCTCAAGAACGCATATCACGAAGAGGGTGGCATTGCAGTCCTTCGGGGCAACTTGGCCGAGGAGGGATGCGTGGTCAAGCAGTCCGCGGTGGTTGCGTCGATGAGGAAGTTCGAGGGACCCGCCAAGGTCTTCGATTCAGAGAAGGATGCGACCGACTCCATGCTCGCGGGGAAGATCAAGACAGGCGATGCTGTCGTCGTTCGCTACCAAGGACCTAAGGGAGCCCCAGGCATGCCGGAGATGCTCGGTCTGACCGCAATCCTCACAGGAATGGGATTAGGTGAATCCGTTGCGCTGGTGACAGACGGAAGATTCTCAGGAGGAACAAGAGGACTGTCAATCGGCCATGTCTCTCCGGAGGCCTATGTTGGCGGAGCGCTCGGAGCAATCCGAGACAAGGACATCGTGAGAATCGATTTGGACAATAGGGAAATCGAGGTCTTGATTTCTCAGAAGGAGATAAGGTCGAGGCTCAAGGAAAGGCGTCTTCCCAGGATCAAAGTGACTGGATTCCTCAGGCGGTACAGGGACATGGTCGGCTCTGCCAGCCAAGGAGCCGTTTTGGAACCTCAGGGCTGAGCGGACTGGACACATTCGTCCTGCCCGCGCTTCCTTAGGAGATGCATGGGATACTGATCATACTAATTTGCGGACAAAAACACCAAGTCTTTCGTGTCCCGTTCGGATGGGGAGAGCACAAGAAACGGCATTCGTCTCGGAAAGATTCTTGACCTGCAAGACTGTTGACCTGATCAGGCTCGAATGATAGGTGTTGGGTGCCGATCGTGACCGAGATTGCGGATTTCGTGTTCGAGATACTGCCCGGCCTCATCGGCTTGGTGGTCGTATCTTACGTCTTCTTGACAGTGTACACTCTCAAGGCGCGATTCTTCGAAGTCATGCGCAGTTGGTTCGTTCTCCTGTTTACGGTGTCCTTGATGGTACTCTGGATTCTGGAGATCGCCACCGACACCCTCGTTGGATGGTCGGTCGACGTGCACGCATCCGTAGACCTTACATTCATCATAGTCTCCATATGGCTCTCCCTTTCGACCGTTCTCCTCACCACAGTCTACTCCAAATACAGTTCGGTCGAGCACTTCAAGGCTTGGCTACGACGGCACCCTTTGAACCTGATAACGGGCTGGGGGATGCTTGGCGCTGCGCTCGTCGTCCTCGTCTGGACAAGTGATCTGGAGGATGCCGAGAGCCTGAATCGGAATTC